>CAZVCD010000018.1:0-23987 GCA_964625675.1 uncultured Victivallales bacterium
CTAAAACCTAAAACCTAAAACCTAAAACTTTATGTGCTTTCAGCACAGACACTAAATAATGGCTACTGAACAAAGTCTTCTTTATTCTTCGGTAATATCTTTCATTATAAACATAACGTAATCATTACAGAGAAATTTCTTTTTAGGATAAAGCCTTGTTAATATTTTTTTAACCTTACCATCAGCCCTTATTATTCTTAAGGAATTATCTTTAGGAAATGAAATATTTGTGTTTTCTGGATCAACAATTAATGGTCTATCATCAGGATGCACGCATATGGTTTTCCAAAAAGTACCATCGTCTTTATCAAAAGAACTTAAGCTGTAGCCAGTAAGTTCTTCCATTGCGTTACTTATAAAAGCTAATTCTTGATTGGTTATATCAAATATACCAACTGCATCGGGTATTAGTTCAACATTTCCTTCAAGCATTTTTCGTACATACTCAGCCTCTTTTCTTTTGGTGATATCGACAAATGTTCCGATAAGGCCTGCTATATTTCCAGTTGTATCAAATACTGGTGTTTTAGAAATAAGCCCCCATTTTTTTTTACGGGTACCGGGTATATATTCTTCCACATTTAAGAGGGGCTTGCCATGTAATAATACATTTTTATCTTGATTAAAGTTTATTTCAGCTTCTTTTCTAGAAAAAAAACAAGAATCAGTTTTATTTAAAACTGGTTCCATATCTAAGAAAGCAGTATTTTTCAAAAAAGCTTTGTTTGCTGTAATATATCTTTGATTTTGATCTTTTATGTAAATCATAACTGATGATGTAGATAGAAGCGCATCAATAATAATTTTAGAATTTCTAAGTTCCTTCTTTAAAGAATTGATTCCCGAAATAAGAGGTTCAATTTTAGTATCAATTTTATGTTCGTTCGAATTAGCTAATAAATGCCAAGATTCTGCAGCCTCTGAAAAACTGGTTGATGATAATGGAATTTCAGGTTCCAAATCTGAAATTTTATCAACTGTTGTGTCTAATATTCTCGCAAGCATTCTAATTTTAGATTCAGATGGTGTACTTTTGCCATTTTCCCATGAGCTTAATGTGTTTCTTGTTCTACCTACTTTTTGTGCTAATTCCTGGAGTGTAAGTTTTTGTTTTTTGCGTAATGATTTAAATTTTATTATATCCAGCTTCATAGTACTATCCTTTAATTTATTTAATAAATAGTGTTAATAGTAATACACAAAAAAATATTATTAATTAATAAATAATCTATCCAAACTAGAATTTTGGCCGAATTATTTCTCCCTATTGCTGTTTAAGACTTGTCGTCTGATGCCAACATGCTGTGCACCAAATGAACAATATTCATTAAACATATTAAAATAAACATGAAAAAACCTTTTTACAATGATAATAATGTAATTATGAAAATTTATGTTGTTTTTACTTTAGAAAATCTAAAAATATGTTTATGATGAGCTAATAAATAAAATTAATAAGGGAGTCGAGCAAAATGAAAAAGTCACAAAAATTTTTATTCGGAACGTCTATTGCATTAATACTGGTTGCAGGAATCAGTTATTTTGCATTGAATCACAAATCATCATTATCTAAAGGATTAAAGAAAACAGGCGTTGGAGATTCCAAGGTAGCTGTTGGTAAAAGCATAACAACAGAAGATGCTTTAAATCAGAATTTACTGAAAGATGAAACAGATAATAAACAAAACCTATCAAATAATATTTTGGCAAATCAGCAGATATCCAGAAACATTCAATCGCAAAAAGCAAAGACGGTTCTCAAAACCTCTTCCAACAATCCGATTTCATCTCCTCCGACACTTAGCAATCAAAAAGTAATAAATTCCTCTGATGACGATTGGTTCCCGGAAGCTGAGATAATCTCTGAAGCAGAAGAAAAACTTAGCGATGGTAAAATATTAAAAACAACGATTTTAAATAATAAAAAGAACAAATATCCATTAATACGCATTGAAAATACATATAGCTTAGTAAACGGTAAAAAAGAACTCCAATCTTCAACAGCAATGCTGGCAGATCACCTTATCCTCGACATTCCTTTAAGTCAAGATATTTCATTATACTTAAATAATAAAGATTTACAAATAGTAGAGCAAATAGGACCCAAGACTTTCGTGGCAAAATTAAAAAGCAAGGAAACAATTAATGCTCAAAGCCTTGTAATAAGCAGTACAATAAAAAAATTAAAAGAAACAGACGGCATAACAGCAGAACCTGATTACATAATTAATTCAGCAGGCATAACACCAAATGATCCTTTATACAAAGATCAGAAAAACTTAGAATTAATAAAGATAGCTCAGACCTGGGGTAAAACCACAGGAAGTAAAAATATAAAAATAGCAGTCCTGGATACAGGAATTGATTATAATCATCCGGATTTAAAATCAAATATATATATAAACACTGAAGAACCTTTAGACGGAATCGATAATGATGGCAACGGTTTTTCTGATGACATAAGAGGCTGGAATTTTGTGTCAAATAATAATGACCCAATGGACGATAATTACCATGGAACTCATTGTGCAGGAATAATCGGAGCTGTTGGCAATAATGGACTGGGTATTGCGGGAATGAACTGGAAAGTAAGTTTAATGCCGGTAAAGATACTTGATAATAACGGAACCGGAGTAATATCAGATGCCATAAAAGGATTATACTATGCAGTAAATAGCGGAGCAGTAATAACTTCAAATTCCTGGGGGTCGCCAAGTGCAAGTAAAGCATTGAAAAATGCAATATCTTATGCCGGAAAGAAAGGCTGTTTAGTAGTAGCAACGGCAGGCAACAAATCATTTGATTTAGAGCAGAGTCCACGTTATCCGGCATCATATGTAAATGAGAATGTAATTACAGTAGGATCAACAGACTCTAATAATGAAATTTCGTCTTTTTCCAATTATGGGAAAGAGGCTGTAGATATTTTTGCACCTGGAGAAGGAATTTTAAGCACAGTACCGGAAAGCGCGGCAGGGTCAAATTATGCATATACAAGTGGAACATCTGTATCAGTACCTCAAGTAGCAGCAGCTTTAGCTTTAATCGAAGCAGAAAATCCAAATATAAATATGCTGGATGCAAAACATATTTTACTTAACAGTGTAAAAAAAGTCGAAAATCTAAAAGACTTATCAACCTCAGGCGGGGTATTAGATTTATCAAATTTTATTCCGGAAAGCAGCATTTCAATAGCTTCAGCAAACGCTTTAGAATCAGTAAAAATTGGTACAACAAAAAAAGTTCAATGGACATCAGATGAAGTATCAGGAAATGTTAAGATAGAATTATTTAATGGTTCAGAGCTTCAATTAGTATTAGCTTCCAACTTGACTAATAGTGGAAGTTTTGACTGGATTATAGATTCAAATATTCCATCAGGCAATAACTATAGAATAAGAATTTCTTCGCTAGGTGGTTCAGCAATAGCAACAACTTCAGCTTTTTCAATTAAATCTCAAGATGCAGATGAATCAACAGATAATAATGGAAGTGACGCAGACTCAAGTTCAGGCAATGACAATGCAGATGATTCCAGTTCAAATGATGGTCAAATTGATAATGGTTCAAATGATTTAAATTCAACAACAGTAACTTTAACTTTTTCAGAGTCCGATCTTGAAATATCTAAAGTTGACGGCTTTGATCAAATATCTTTAGAAGGCGCCAGTGGAACAGTGGGGACTGTAGGAGAACCGGCACTTCCATCAAGAGTTGTCAACGTATTGGTTCCAGGCAACGTAAAAGTAACTGGTTTAGAAGTAGATGTACAAAATGAAGAAATAGTTAAGAAAAATATAGTTCCAATACCAAATCAGGAAATTTGTCCAAGTAATGGAACAACTCAGGAGTTTGTCCAGCCAATAGGGTCAGTTTACAGTTCAAAGAGTTTATATCCAACGGAAACGGCTGTATTAGGTGCAGTTCAAAGTATGAGAGGGTATCGTTTTGTACCGGTAACTGTAAGTCCGGTAAGATGGATCGGTTCAACCAAAGATCTATATTTAGCAAAGACAATAATTTTAAAAGTTAAGTTTGAGAAACAAACAGTAGCTAGTGATGATATCAATACAAATAGAAGAATTAAATTTATAAAACCACAGAATACTAAAGCTAATAATCTTTTCAAGGGAATCTTAAAAGATATGGTAGCAAATAAAGCAGATCTGGGTTCAATGTATTCAAATCAAATATCATCAGATGCAATAGAAGATTCAGAAGAAGGTGATGATGAAAGCGGCCCGGGAGCTTACTATTTAATAATTACAAATAAAGAATTACATCCGACTTTCCAAAAACTTGCAGACTTTAGGAGTGAATTCAATGGATTTACAACAAAAGTAATTGACATTGAAGATATTATTTCCAATCCAAAATATGACAAAATACTTCCAAGCGGCCTTGATGCAGACTCACAAATGAAAGTTCGTGAATGCATAATTGATTATGTCCTAAATCAAGGAACAGCTTATGTTGTGTTAGGTGGAAACTCATCAGTCATTCCTGATAGAGATACTTATCAAAGAGTAAAGGAGATATTCGATGATAAAGTTGCAACAGATTTATATTATGCAGGAATTGATGGAAACTGGGATGGAAATCATAATGAAATTTTTGGTGAATACCTTGATATGCCTGACTATGCAGCTGATGTATTATTAGGGCGTATTCCTGTAAATACGGCACAGGGAGCTGAAAGCTATATTGAAAAGATTAAGACTCTGGAAGATACAAATTTAGGCGATTATTTTTCTTCAAGAATACTATTAACGGGACAACATGCAGAAGGGAAATATGAAAATGGTCCATCAGATAGAGTAAATGATGGTTACTGGCAATTTAATCAATACTCTCCTGTGTATGATGTACAAGTTTGGTTAAGGCGCATGTATAGAGATTATATGCAGAGTTATGGGTTTCATGCTTCGACTCTTGGATTAGTTATGGATAACGTAACATCTCCAGATTATATATTGGATACAGGAGAAACAAAGGGCTGGAATCAGGTAATTAATTTATCACATGGAAGCCAAGATGGTCGTAGCTGGGCGGGAAGCTATCCAAATGGTTTTTCTGCTTTGATTAATGCAATATCATGCGATGCCGGTGCTTTTGATGAAGAAGGTTGTTTAGCTCAGCAGTTTATTGAAGCGCCAATGAATACAGATAATGAAATTAAGGGTTCTGGAGTACTTGTTGGAAGTTCCAGCTATAACTGGTATTCACCCTACAGTTATTATGGTGGGCCCGGGCCGAATTTTGTTAACTCATTCCAAGAAGAATGGATAAAACATAATCACACATTTGCAGCCAGAACCTTCTATATGAGTAAAGTCAGATTAATTGGAATGGCGGCTGTTAATTATGAAAGTACAGATAAATATAGACTTGTACCAAAAAACCCTGCTTATAAATGGTTGATGTCCAGCTTAAATTATCTTGGTGATCCAGCTTATAGGCTTTCAAATCTAAGTAATCCGGCCGTAGATAAGTTTGAACCTGAAGTACATTCATTAAATGCAAGTCCTATTGAACCTTTAAAATTAAGATTTGATAGAATTGTTAACAAAGGTCATGGGAATATTAATATTTATAAATGTTTCCCTAAAGAAGATGAAAACAGTCTGGAAATAAAACAGCTTTACGAAAGTATTCCAGTAACAGATTCTAAAGTTGCCGTAGATGGTTACAATGTAACAATTAATCACAATAAGTTAGATGTACCTTCTTCATATTATGTGATGATTGATAAAGGTGCTTTTTGGCAAAAATGCTTGCCAAGTAGAAGAAAAGTTGATTTTAAAGATAGTGAGATAGTTGTTTCATTCTACGACTGGAATGTGTTAAAAGGAACAGGAACAGGAACAGTAAAATTAATAGGAGTAAAATACGACAGTCGTTACGCGAAAGATGAAGAGAACTATTTGAAGAGTGAATTAATAGCAGAAATTCCGGTAGATGAATTTAGCATTGATAATGTAAATAGGACCGCAACTGCAAAATGGGAAAAACCCGATAATGCTTACGACTATTTTGAGGTTTCATACGATAATAATGCATTTTATGTAAAACAGGATTTTTCAGGCTTATCAACAGATCAAAGAGAAAATGATAAGCTTGAAGAGTTAGGCAATATCAATCCGGAATGGAGTTTTAGTACAGCTGAAGTATTAGAAATAGCTACAGAAAACGACTTGCCGGAAGCAGAACTTGGAAATTCATACTCTAAAACTTTAGAAGTTAATGAGAATGGCGGAATTCCTTCTAACAAGTGGAGTTTAGTTTTAGATAAATATTTAGTAATGCCTGTTGAACCTGAATGGGTTGATGCAGATAAAAACTTAAATTGGAATTCAAGAAAAGCTTCAAAAGAATATCAACTCCCATTCCCATTTAAAATTGCAGGTGAAGAGTTTCAGAAAATTGACATAAAACCATCCGGGAAAATTGTATTAAAATCAGTTAATTCTAATGATGAAATAACTGTGGATTCAGGGATAGGTAGCAATAGAAGAGACGTTGTATTTACAACTGAGAGATCTTATGAGGGTTGTGGAATTTGGGTTAAGGAAGTTGCTAATAATTACCTGGCTATTAGATGGATTAACGAAATGAGATATTGGGATCAAGGGGCTGGTAGTTGGCTTTTTAGTCATCCTTATGAATTTGAAATGATTCTTTATAAGTCAGGTGAGATACGCATTGATAGGGCATATAATGAACAACCCGCAGTTTATAAAAATAATGAGCTGATAACTATACCGGCAGTACAAAACGCCAGTTCATACTTTTTGAGACTTTCACAACTACCGGAAGGAATGAATTTAGATAAAGATACCGGTACAGTTAGTGGATCTGCAGCAAAAGACGGGATTTATTATTTCTTAACAGAAGCAAAAGACTCAGACATTCTAATCCCTCAAAAAGCAGAAAAAATACATAATATTCTAGTACAACCGGAAAATTCAGAGGAAAAGGCTATAGAAGTAACAGCTGCTACAAGTAGAGTTAGCGTAAGTGGCAGTAAAATAATAGAGCCCGGTAAAATTGTAGAACCTGACTCAACCGTTGATTTTGGAGCAGTTAAAGAGGGGGATAAAGAAGTTAGAGAGTTTATGCTTGAAAGCAAAAATAATTCTTACTTAAGACTTTCTGATAATTATAAAGTTAGAATTGAAGGAGCTGGTGCTGACGCATTTAAGGTTGAAGAACAACCTTCATACTTAATTGGCCCTAAAGATTATGTTCCATTCAGTATTGCTTTAAATAATGAAATAGATGGTATCTATGAAGCTAAGGTTGTAATTGAGACAAAAAATACTCAGGAAAAAGTATTTGAGTTTAACGTTAAATCTAATATCAGTAAAGTTGTAAATTTATATCTAAATCAAAAAAGGTATAAACGTTATGACAGGAATATAAAAGCGTATAAATATTACTATAGAACAAAAAAAGATGAAAACTTTAAATTAGTTCCCAAAGCTGATGTCCATAATATTACAGCAGGTAAGAAATTCAAAATATCAGTAGAACCTGACAAAAAATATCAATTTGTAAAATGGGTTGGAGGGGAAGAAGTTAAATTTGATGATTACCTTAATCCAACTACTTATGTAACTCTCAGCGAAGATTCTTATATATATCCGGAGATTGTTCGTGATACTGCAAGAGTATATATAGAAGGAACAGATGGTAAATTACAGCTACAAGGAAGTGTTTATGATTATGATATCCGTGCTTATAAGAATGTATATAATGATATCAGCAGAAATTATGTAGATTTTGATACGTTTGAAGAACACACGCTAAAAGTGATTCCCGAACCAGGTTATGAGTTTACCGGTTATGAAGTTATTTCTGCGGATAATACTTCAATTGAAGGTAAATATTACGTTAAACGTAATGGAAACATCTTTGATGTTATGTTCCAGAAATCTGCAAAGATCAGGCTAAACTTTAAACCTATATTTAAAGTTCATGTTAAAGCTCTTGGAGGAGGAAGCGTATGGCCAAGCGGCATTTTAAATCCTCAAAATAATCTATTAAATCTTACAGTAACACCTGATGAAGGTTATACGTTCATAGGTTTTGATAAAAAAGGCAGTTTAGATGTTAAATCAAATGTTAAATCTACAGATCAGGAAATTCAACTGCTAGATAAAGATATAGAGCTAGTAGCTGTTTTTGTTAAAAAATCAGATGAAAAAATAATGGACGAAAGTCAATTATTATCTGATAAAGATGAGAATGAAATATCACTAAAATCAAAAGAACCAACTGACTTGGCAAATTATTGGTGTAAACTTGATTCCTATTCAGCAGGTTCACTTAGAGCAGCAGATTTAAATAATGATGGCCAGTTGGATTTAATTGATGACTACAGAATATTTCTGCAAAATGATAGTAATTTTGAGCCTTTACAAGATATTCCAGCACCAGGTATTAGCGGAGCGGGTAGAATTTTTGCAGATTTTAATGGTGATGGTTTTGTTGATGTGTTTGGATTCTCAGACGCCGTAATAGGGACAATGGGCAAAATCGGTAAAGGATCTGTTGCAATCAATGATGGTTCCGGAAACTTTGAGAAAATAGATAATGAATTTGGTTCTTTATACCAATCATTCAGAAGTGAAGCCGGCGATTTAGATAATGATGGTGATCTTGACCTTTTTCTGGCAGATTCCTGCGGAAACGGCAGTAGTCAAGTTTGGTTAAATGATGGTACGGGGCATTTCACAAAGAGTGCTGAGTATGATATTGGTCTAGATGTTTCTCTTGTCGATATTGACGGTGATGACAATCTGGATGCTTATGTTTCCAGGTCTGGGTATAGAAAAAGTTATAGCTCATCGTGGGAAGCCGCTAAGGACACTATACTTTTGAATGATGGACAAGGTCGTTTTACAAATTCAAAAGAAATGGATATTCTTACAACCTTCTCAAAGACAACAGATATAGATGGCGATGGAGACTTAGATGTACTGGCTTTAGGAGATTATAAAATTTACATTATAAAAAATAATCAAAGTGAATCTCCGGAACTTATTGAAATTGATACTCAAATATCTTCTGGTAAGGATTCTCTTTGCTATATGAGGCAGCTAAACACGTTTGCAAGGTTTACAGTTGGAGATTTAAATGGCGACGGACTAGATGATATTCTACTCTATGGGAGATCTGATGTTTATCCCCGCGCTGAAAAATGGCAAATATTAATAAATCAGGGTAATGGCTGCTTTGAGGAAGACAAACAACTGTTTAGTGATTTTTTACAAAGCATACCTCGCCTGTATTGGTCACCGAATAGGTATGGGTGTGAAACAGCTACTGTAGCCCTGGCAGATCTGAATAATGATGGTTATGCAGATTTTGTTCAGAGTTTTAAAGAGCTGGAACTTGATCGCGAATATCGTCGCGAACAAATATCTAAAGGTTTTCAAAAATTAGATATTAGGTATAACAACTATTCAGAAACAGCAAATACAAAGCTTGAAGTCACTAGTTCTCATCCCGAAGGTTGTTTTACAGCTCCATTTGGCACAAATCTTTATCCTGAGGGTACGGCTATAGTAGTTAGTCCAATAGCCAAAGAAGGTTTTGAGTTTGTAAATTGGACAGATAAAGATGGGAATTCTGTTCTAGAATCAGAAAACATAAAATTTCTGGATGGAAATAAACTGTCAATGATTCTTGACAATGATTTATCTCTTAAAGCGAACTTTAAAGAGGTAGGATTTCCTGTAAGAATAGTTTATGGTGAAGGGAATGCTCATCCTAGAATTGAAACAAAAATAATATCTAAAGGTAATTCAATTGATTTAAAATCAATTAGTAATCAGGCATACTTTGAATTCACAAATTGGAGTTCAAATAATTCTAATGCTAAGATTGAAAATCCGGAACGTGATATAACAACAGCAACCATTACAGGCCCAACAACAATTGTTGCAAACAATTCAAGGAAGAAGTTTAAACTGGAATTTGTAATCAGAGGAAAAGGCAGAGTAGATGGCCAGCAGGGAGAAGTGGATGCGGGGTATTGGTATACAGTAGAAGCTAAACCTGCTGAAGGTGAAACATTTGCCGGTTGGAATTTGTTTGAAAAGGAACCTAAAAAAGCTTTCTTTGTTGATAAAGATATGATTATAAATGCCGAATTCAGTGGTACCGACACTTTAGCCCTAACCGTTGCTACTATTGGAAATGGGAATGTATACTTTAACTGTTTTCAACGTTTATCTTATTACACATGGGTAAATGGAATTAAGTCTTACGGGCAAGATTGGAAAATGGGCTCTAAGTATGGAAAAAATTTCTATCTAGATACAAAAGAATATTATTGGGATATTCCTTTGAAAGCACTTCCGACAAATAACAGTTGGTTCTCACATTGGGAAACAAATGGGCAGGCTGAAGTAAAATCTTCAACATTCAGAGAGACTAGTTATAAATTGCTTGGAGATAATGCTAAAATAACAGCAGTATTCACAGATAAGCAACCTGCCAACGCTTCTTTAGATATTCTGGCGGTTCAAGGAGGAAGAACAAAACCAAATTATGGTAATTATGATTTTAAGACTAATGAAGATATAAAAATACAGGCGATCCCGAATAAAGGATATAAGTTTGACCATTGGGAATTTGTTATAGCAGCAAATAATTACTCTAATAGAGCAGCCAGAGCTGCTAGCTATGCCGTTTATTATGGTCAATTCACAGATCCTAAATCAGCAATAACTTATGTAAATATAGCTAGAGGTTCACAAATCAAGCCGGTATTTACTAAGGCTGATGAATCATCAACAGAGGGAACTGATGATGATGCTGTGGTTGAAACACCACAGACAAGCACAGCTCAAGGCTGGATCTGGGGATCAAATCGTTTTGCTCAATTAGGAAATGGAACAATTAACGAAGATTCAAATCCGGCTGCAGCAATAAAAGATGTTTCAGGAAAAGAACTAAACAATATAGAAAAACTTGTATTAGGACAATTCTTTACAATGGCACTTAACGGTGACAGAGAAGTTCTAATATGGGGAGACAAAGACTTGGGGCACTTCCAGGAGTTTAATGAAAAAGGAAGATTCCTACCTGAAGGCGAGAATTCAGTATTACACTTGGGTATTGACCAGGATGCAGATTCAAAAGTTCCGAATAAGGTGATTGGAATTGAAGATGTGCTGGATATAGATTCAGGAATATACAGTTGTGTAGCACTTAGGTCAGATGGAACAGTTTGGACCTGGGGTTATAATAATGTAGGTCAGCTTGGAGATGGAACAACATATCGTAGAATCTATCCCATCCAGGTAAAGGGGGTTGACAGTAATGGTTACTTAGAGGACATAGTTCAGGTAGCATCAGGAGAAGAGTTTGTTGTAGCCCTCAAGTCAGATGGAACAGTATATACCTGGGGGAGCAATGACAAAGGTCAACTTGGAGATGGTAGTGAATCAGAATCCTCAGTTCCAGTCCAGGTAAGAGGTTCCAAAGGCTACTTAAAAAGTATTAAGGCTATAGCCACTCATGGAAGCCATGTATTAGCCCTAGATATAAATGGACAGGTATGGTCATGGGGTGATAATAGTGCGGGACAGGCAGGAGATGGTGACTATCACACGTACCCTGTTAGTTACCCAAGGTTGGTAATGGATAAAAATGGCGAACAGCCATTATCAAATATTATTCAAATAAGTACAGGAAAACTCCATACGTTAGCACTTGATGAAGATGGAACAGTTTGGTCATGGGGCAGCAATGCGTTTGGCCAGCTTGATGAATCAATACCTCCGGAAGGACTTGAACGTTACATATTCCCAAGCCCTGAAAAAGTTTTAAATTCAGAAGGGACAGACCCGATAGAGAACGTCAAATCTATAGCTGCGGGAACAAACCATTCAGCATTATTAACAACAGATGGGAAAGTTTATGTTTGGGGTTCAAATGGATTAGGCGAAATAGGAGATGGAAGTTTAGTAAGGAAAGATAATCCTGTAGAATTGCCGCAATTTGAATTTGTTGGAAAAGTTTTTGCAGGTGGTAATAATACAGCAGTTCTTAGAGCTTCATCAAAAGACAAAATTGAGTTTGATGAAACTAAAATTGGAGAGAATGTTTCATTTACTGCAGTTTCCGCAATAAATGAACATGGAGCAGTTACTGTAGATCCCGCTAAAGACCAGTACACTTATGGGGAAGCAGTAAGACTTATTGCGACACCAAAAGAAGGTTTTAGTTTTGATAGCTGGATAGTAGAAGGTCTGGGCATGATTGATTCTCAAAAACTTTCAAAAACAGATTTAACTCTTCTTGGAGATACAAAAGCAACAGCTCATTTTGTCCGTAAAAATCAAATAAGAATAGATAACGGTCAGGGATCAGGAGAATATTTACCAGGTGAGAATATTTTCGTAAGAGCTGATGAAGATAAAGATGGAATGTATTTTCACAAGTGGCTGATAGAAGGCCAATATGATGGAGATCTTACTGAAGAAAAACTTCAAGGCAAAGCCGGTAGATTATTAAATAATGACAGGTCTTGTGAATATAATAATTGGACAATCTTTGAAGAGATGATAAGTGATCAATATGCAGCAGATACATTAATAAATATGCCGTCAAAGGATGTAAGAATAGTAGCAAGCTATAAAGCAGACTTTGAGTTGGTTTCAATCTCACTCGAACGTGGAGATGTTGAGATATTCACTTATGAAAAACCAAGTATAGATAAACTTGAGAAAGACAAGCTAATTTGTGGTTTTGCTTATAGAATTGCAGCCTATCCAAAAGAAAATCAGACGTTCATTAGATGGAATGTAACAGGTAAAGCAAAAGTACAAAATGTAGATTCACCGGATACAACAGTAACTATTTACGGCCCGGCTAAAGTTGAAGCAGTATTTATGGATAAGATGCCGAAAGTATTTGAGAATACAGGCCAGGAACTAGGGCTTGGATTTAGCAACAATGCAACACTTGCAGATCTAAATAACGATGGAGCAATTGATGCATATGTTTCAAATGAAATGGCAGATAAAGTTTACATAAATGACGGAAGTGGAAACTTTACAGAGAAAGATATTAATGCGCCAATAGAAGAAACTAATTGGGCAAAATTAGTAGACTTAAATAAAGATGGCAGCATTGACGTAGTAACTAGATCTGGTGATAAGCTTAATATTAATCTAAATGATGGTAATGCCAACTTTGAAGCAGTTCAGGAATTAGAAGTTGGAGATTATAATAACTTAGCCATAGCAAAATTAAATGATGACCAGTATCCGGAAATAATAGTTACATATGAAGATGGAAATACTCTTGTATTTATCAATGATACAAAAGGTAATTTTATTAAGAGTGATAGCTATTTTGGTCAGAAAACTAATGAGATCTACTTCAAAGATATCAATAACGATGGATTAGTAGACTTAGTTCAAGAGCGTGTTACTAAAGAATATTTTGCTTATGCTTCAAGAAATATAACAAGATATCAAAAATATGTATGGCTAAATGATGGACATGATAACTTTGTCGAAGTAGGTAAATGGAATTCTTCAATGAGCCTGTTCAGATTTGATCCATATAAAGTAGACTTAAATGGTGATGGAGTTAATGACTACGTCAGAGCTCAAGATGATTCTGACGTTGATGTATTCCTTAACTACGACGGAAAACAAGTAGAAGTTGAATCATTGGCCTACCTTGCAAAAGGTGATATTGCCCTAAGAGACCTGGACAATGATGGCGATATAGACTTGTTCCTGGCAGATTATTTGCCTAATAAAGTTTATAGAAACATTACTAATGTTCCAGCCGGAACTCAACTTATAGTTCAAAATGGAAATAATGGAACAACAGAGCCAGGTCCTGGAACTTATGAATATCTTCTAACTGATAAAGTAGAAGTTAACGCGGTGCCAGAAGAAGGTTTTGAATTTGATCGCTGGGTTGTAGAAGGTGGAGCAACAGTAGAAGATCTATTATCTGATACAGTAACTGTAAACCTGAGTAATGTAAACCTAATCAAAGCAACATTTAGACCTGAAGGCAAGTATCGCTTATACACAACATTTGGATTGAATTCAGACTATGTATATGAAGAAAAATACTATGCTCCGGGAGAAATAGTACAACTTAATGTTGAAGAACTTCCAATAAACAAGCAGTTTGCTAAGTGGACAGGTAATACAGAAGACTTAGGAGAGCAAGTAAATCCGGAATTGGCAGATATGGAATTTGTAATGCCGGAAAAAGATATTTCGCTGATTGCAACTTATGAATCAATAGTCCAGACTGTAACAATTAAGTCTTCAGATGAATCAAAAGGTAGGGTTGTTAATGCTGGAACGGTTAAAGTTGACAAAGGTGATAAAATAGTATTGGAAGCAAATCCGGTTGATTCAGACAACTACTATTTTGCAGGTTGGGTAATCCAAAGGCCTAATGATACAGAAATAGAAAATAATTATCTACCAAATACAACAGTTAAGGTTGATGGAGACATGACTATAACCGGAGTATTTACAGATAAACTTGATATTTTCAAAAACTCAGGCCAGCTGCTTGGTAATAGCAACAGTCAAAACGTTGAATTAGCAGATTTAAACAATGATGGATTCATTGATGCATTTGTATGTAATAATGGAGCTAATAAAGTTTGGCTAAATGATGGTAAAGGAAACTTTGCAACTAACGGACAGGATTTAGGTAATTCAAGTTCTAATGCTGTGGCGCTTGGTGATATTGATTGGGATGGAGATATTGATGCAGTCGTAGCTAATAATGGCGCAGATAAGATTTACTTAAATGATGGGAAAGGCCAATTTACGGTGAGCAGTGCTGTACTTTCAGATGGAAATGCAATAGACCTTAAGATTGCAGATTTCAACGAAGATAGTTCACTGGACATTATCATAGTTGAAGACTATGGAACAAGAAAATTAGAGAATGAAATCCCAATAAAACTATTCAAAAATGATGGTAAAGGTAATTTTGTAGATGCATACGCCAACTCAATCAGGCCTGACCATTATAAAGGATATAACGCATGGAATGGAGAGTTTAGAGGAAGAGCAGTAGAACTGGCTGATATTGACAATGATGGAGATATTGATGCGATTGTTGCAACTACTGATGTTACTCAAAAATGGTTGAATAATGCCGGTATTGGCGGTGATAAAGGAGAAGGTGTTCTTATCCTTGATAACGATAATGCAGTGCATGAGAACCTAGAGGGTCAAGAGGCTAAAAGAGATGCATTCTGGCATCAGAAGTTTGAAGGGGCATACGATCTTTCATTGGAAAATATTGACAGTGATAGTGATATGGATATGATTGTAGTTCCTACAACTACCCGCTACAAAGAAGCAGGTTATAATGATTTCAGGAACGAAGCAGTAAAATTGTTCAAAACATTCAATTTTGATGATCTTGTAAGTGAAGATATAATCGTTAAAGAAGTCAAACCTATTAGGGGTGACAGCTATATGGCTTCATTTATACCATACAATAAAGAAGTATGGTATAACAAAGGCTTAGGTCATTATACAAGTGATGAATGGGTAGGTGATGACCATTCTTATATGTTTAGATCAAATAAGACAAGAATACAATTACTGGATATGAATAGTGATGGTTTCTTGGATATCTATGCTGCTTATAATGGCGAAGCTAAAGATAGATTGTGGATTAATAAAACTGATGGAACATTCCGGGAAAATGCTAAAACATTAAAAGACATCCAAAGTAAAGATTCAGCAGTAGCTGACTTTGATAATAATGGAAGTCTTGATGTATTCTTAGTAAATAATGGACCAAATAAAGTTCTATTAAATAAATACAATACTAATGCTCATAAGCTTAAAATTAAAGTATCTCCGGAAGGTGCTTTAAAAGCTGGAAAAATATTAGCAGAATCATATCCATTAAAGAGTGATGAAGTTAAATTCCTCGCTGCAGAAATTGTACCAGGAGATTCATTCCCTAATGGTAATGATCACCCCTGGACAATTGAAGTTGCACCGGGCGAAAACTATGAATTTGTAAACTGGACTGTTGAAAGTGGAAATCCAAAAATTACAGATAAAGATGCTGTTTGGACTACCTGTCAATTAGATGGTGATGCAGTAATTGTCGCTAACTTCAAATATGTTACAGCCACAGCCAGACAACTTACAGTTCTTAATGGTACGGGAGGCGGTTATTACCAACCCGGCGAAAAAGTTAAGATTAATATTAATCTTGATAATATATCTTATATGGCAGAAAAAGCTTTTGTTGAATGGAGTGACTTGAGTGACTCAAATCTATTCAATAATAACAACAAGTATAGAGAAACATCTTATATAATAATGCCGGATAAGGATGTAAGTATTAAAGCGTTGGATACATTCATAGATAGCCCAAGCCTTGAAGTCAATCCTAATATTAATGGTGTAGGTAAAATAGCTAATAAGCTTATTACACAACAGCATGATTATACGTATAGATTTAGTATTAGTGATTTTAAATCCAGTCTGCCAAAATCCACCTATCTTAAAGGTGCTCTTGTAAGGATAGACCAGTATCCAAGCTTAGGCTATGAGTTTGTGAACTGGACTGCCGAAGGCGGTAGCTCAGCTTTAACGTTGGATTACATGTTCAAGGATTACAGCAGCGAATATGGTTTTGTTACTGATATTATCCAGTTAATTTCAGGGCATACAGTCCTTAAAGCCAACTTCAGAGAATTCTCTAATATTTTCCTGAATGTAAATGACGGTAATGGGTCAGGGTTCTTTGCGGAAGGAACTAAAGTTGAAGTAAATGCAAATCTTACAGAAGGTAAAGCGTTTGCTTTCTGGTCAGGTGATGGTGCTAAATATTTGATTGATGTTAATAGTGCTAATACAACACTTATTATGCCTAATTCCAGTACTTCTATTAAAGGTGTTTATAAAAGTGAAGTTGCTCTATTAACTCTGGAAGCTAATCCAAGTTCTGCATCAGCTATCTTAGCTAATAATGAAATTGAGACAGAGACAGGTGAATGGGTTGATATTTGTGCAGGGAATATCCCTAATGGTGTTAACTTTGATAAGTGGACTGTTAAGAGTGGAAATGCCAAAATTAAAGATCCATTCTCAATTAATACACAAGTTGAGTTAATTCAAAGTTCAACAATAGTTGCAAATTTCAGTACCACAAACTATGTTCTTGGATTTGGTAAGGCTATTAGGGGTAATGATTCAAATAGCACAATTTCATTTAGCGTGAATAGTAGATATGGAACAGTTGAAGCCTGGTTTAAAACTGATAATGCAGGGGAATATTCTATTATCAGTGGAGAAAACTTTAATTTGCACACTACAGATAATGGTATTCTTGTTTCTTGTCTTGAGGTAAGGGATCCAGACGATTTTAGTGACCCAATATCTTTAGAAGGAACAGTTGAATATGCAGATGGTAAGTGGCATCATGCAGCAGTTTCTGTTTCAGAAAAAACAATTAAGTTGTATTTTGATGGAGTTCTAGTTACGACTAAACCATTTGGACAGAACTCAGCTTGGTTCAGCGGAGATTCATTAATTGGAGGAGAAGGAATTGCTATAGACGAATTGCGTATATGGAATCATGAAAGAACAATTGTAGAAATTAAAGATAATATGTTCCAAAGAGTAGATCAAAATGATGATTCATTAGCAGTTTACTTTAATTTCGATCGCAATGAAGAAGGAATAGTTAAAGATCTATCTCAAGCTGGCAATGATGCCATATATAGTGTATTTCCAAATGGATTTGAACGAGTAGAACAAAATATACTTGATCAGGTATTATGTATGGAAAATAGCTCGATAAATGTTAGTGCAGGCTATAGTTATATTGATATTGATGCATTAGCTAACATTACAATAACAGAAGCTCCTTTACATGGGGAATTAACCATAAACGAAGAAGCTGGGACTGTCACTTACAAGCCTATTGCAAATTATATAGGCGAGGACAACTTTATTTACTCAATTGGATTTTGGCCTTTTACTAAGGAACAAACGGTAACGGTTAATGTCAAGGCTGGGTTGAAAGTAGCAGATCCTATTAGTGATATTCAAATTGATGAAGATACATCAGCCGAACTTGAATTAGGTGATATGTTTAGCTATGGAATGCCAACTAACTTCGGAATTATGAAAACAGCTTCAACTGATAATCCAGACTTACTGACAGTAGTAATTGATTGTGAAACGTTGATTATTACACCAAAAGCTGATCAGACAGGAATAGCAAAAATTACTGTTCTTGGGACAGTTGATGGATTGTCAGCAGAGGATTCATTTGAAGTAACAGTCAATCCAGTAGATGACGCGCCTTTTGTTAATAGTTCTTTAATGAATATAGAGGTGAATCAGGATTCAGCGCCGAGTGTTATTGATCTATCATCATTATTCAATGATGTTGACGGAGATACAATTATTAAAACATTGTCTCGTAATACAAATAGTGAACTTATTGATACTGCTGTAAACTATGATGTTCTTACTCTAACTTATCAACCTAGCCAATATGGTGAAGCCGAGATTACTGTAAGAGGAAGTGCAAATGGCCTTACTGTTTATGATACATTTAGAATCACTGTTAAACAGGTTCTCCCGCAACAGCCAGTTGTTACTATACCTGATAGCGGATTGATTTATAACGGTTCAATGGAAGATGGACGCAATTATGGCTATGGATGGACAAGTACACGGTATAATGATCTCAGATATTATAAAGCTTGGACAAAAGAAGAAGCACATTCTGGCCTTCGTTCACTTAAACTTATTGATAGTAGAACTACACGTGATTCATATTGGAGAGGTAAGACAATATATCCGTCTGAAGCAGCAAGAGCATTTAACGTTTCAGCATGGTGCAAGACTGCTGATATGTCAGCTAATGCTAAATGTTATATTAGACTATGGGTCAGATTTACAAATGGCAGATCAGAAAACCTATATCTACCATTTGACATGGACGAAGTGGATAATCAATGGGGTGAGTTGTCTGAAGTAATTTCGTTCCAGTACGATGTCAGATCCATCTATACGTATCTGATGCTGAAAGACGGTACCGGAACCGTATGGTTTGATGATTTCTGTCTCGAAATTGCAGATCCACCTGAGCTTCCAGACGAAATAATACATGAAGACGGTAGTGAAAATGTTTCTGAGTGGTATGTGTACGATCGCAGTCCTGGCGGAATAATTAATACAGTTTTGGATCCGGATAATTCATCTAACGAAGTAATTGAGTTGATGGGAGGGGGTAAAGATACCGGATATAGGTGTAACTTCTCTGTTCACGAAACACAGAACTTTAATATTTCATGGAAAATGAAATATGATGAGCCTTATACTGTCTATCTGTACTGCCATACCACTAGTGGAATGCGGTATATATACTATACGAATGATGAAGAGGATCTGCTAAACTCAGTCTATTCAAACTATATACACCATGGACTAGGCGATAATACAATTAATGGAGAATGGACTACTATAAGTAGAGACCTGCAGAAGGATTTGAACGATGCATATCCAAATGTAACGATCCTGACAGTAGATGCATTCCTTATTCGCGGAAGTGGATATATTGATGATATTATAACTCAAAAATAACAAATTAGAATAATTAGATAAATAAATGGAAGCTGGAAAAAACTAGCTTCCATTTTTTTTGCGCTTGATAATATTATTTAAGGCAATTATCTTGATGTTGCTATTATTAATGGAGAAAGTAAACTTTTATGGATTTGTTTGACGAAATAATTGAGACGCTTAAGTGTGAACAGGAAATATCTGAATATACATATATATCGCCTGAATCGCTGAAATCATTTTATTCAGTTACTGATGAGTTGCGCGAAGAAATAAGTAAAGACAGGCAACAGCTATCTAAAACAGACTCTCATACAGAATCTTCTGATTCTAGGCAAAAAGATAATCGCAGCAATGCTGAACAGCAGTTTCAGGTGAATACACAAAAAGAGGCTGCAGATTATACGCATCTGGATATGCTACAGCTAAAAGATGCTGTAACTAACTGTAATAAATGTGGCTTATGTCGCTCAAGGAATAACACTGTGTTTGGCGAAGGTTCTTCTACTGCAAATCTAATGCTTATTGGTGAAGGGCCGGGGAGAGATGAAGATCAACAGGGACTGCCGTTTGTTGGTCGGTCGGGGCAATTGCTCACAAAAATGCTGAAAGCTATGGGGTTTGCCAGGGAACAAGTATTTATAACCAATATTGTTAAATGTCGTCCTCCGCAAAATAGGAACCCATCCCCTGATGAAGCGGATGCATGTATGCCTTATCTATTGCGTCAAATTGAAGTTATTCAGCCAAAAGCAATTGTTCTGCTTGGAGCTGTTCCAATGAAATTTGTTCTTAATAAAACAGGAATAACCAGAATTCATGGACAATGGTTTGAGTTCAGAGGTATAAAAACGCTGCCGACTTTTCATCCTTCATTTCTTCTACGCGACCCCAGACAGAAAAAATATGCCTGGGAAGATCTACAGAAAGTGATGAAAGTCCTTGGAAAAAAATATATCACTACTAATAAAGCCTAACTTGTTGACTACTTTTATTGATATAGCACTGGCTGAGTAGAATTATATCCTCTATTCTGTAGACGTCAGTATTATTGTTTATTCTGTTTTTGTAGGGGAAGATGTTGGCTGCAATTCAACATTTAGCAATGTAGGTTCAATGAACTTAACATTTATTTTGGGATCATTTATCCAACAGTCAACTTTTATCTGATAAATACCGGGTTTATTATATCCGGAAATATCCACAAAAGCTTTAATTTGATTTTTGGTAAGCATCTCCAGCTTACTGCTCGGGCCTCTTAAAGTAATATTGACTGTGTTTGATAGTAATTTGGGTTTGAATCCGAGTTTGGTGTTTTGTTTTCCAAGCAAAACAGATACAGGAACATCATCAAAAACACTTGTTCCGATGGTTTTATAAATTTCCACTTTTACCTGTACTGATGCCGGACTGATGAGAATCTTCTTATCAACAGACTGTACTTTTCTATCTGCCATAAAATCTTCAACAGTAGTTTTGTCGAGATAAACCGGTTCTGTTGGAATGGTTTTTATATCTTTTAAAATAGCTTCAGGTCCGGTTAAAGAGACTGTTTTTGGAATTAATTTTATTTCTCCGCGTTCATAATCTATTGGAGGAGAACCTCTGAAAGTTGGTGTTACAGGAACTTCTTTTGTTATACGTTTATCACAGTGAACAGTAACAGTGCTTGGTATAGCTCTTATAAGATCTATACCAGGAGGCAAATGTATGTACTGGTCTCCAATATTCATAGAAAAGGACTTGTTAACTTGATAGTTGTACTGCTTTAATGTTTGATTGTTAATAGGAATTTCAACTCTGATATCAGAAGGTGTAAGAAGTTTGATTTTTTGTTTTGAACCGCTAATAGTTACAGCAATAGTTTTAGGGGTGTAATTCATTACATCAAGATTACCATGAGCCACAACATTGATAGGAATTCGCTGTAGTACCTGTTCTTCACCAAGTTGAGTGCTTACTTTCATATAAACGAGTATCGCAAAGAATATAGCAATTAATTTTCTTGCAAAATTTCGCTTGATAAGAAGCGGTATATAAGAATTAAGTTTTATTAAAAATTCGTATTTCATTTGTTTGCCGATTTGAAGCTGCTGGTTTTATCAGGTACATCCATTTCGTCTACCATTTCTTTAAATGTTCTGCCTTGTTCTTTATTCATAAGCGTGTTCAGGAACCGCCTCAAGCGGTCAGGCCTGATATCTTTTTTAATATTACCTTTGTATACGATTGAAATGCCAGCAGTTTCTTCGGAAACCACTACCACCAAAGCATCTGTTTCTTCTGTAACTCCTAGAGCTGCGCGATGTCTAGTACCCATTGTTTTGGTTAATTCTATGTTTGCAGATAGCGGAAAAACACATTGGGCATATATGATTCTTCCACTTTTAATAATAACTCCGCCATCATGTAGCGGGGTGTTTGGAGCAAAAATTGTTTCTATGAGTCTGTGAGAGAGCCTTGCATCGACTTTGATCGAGTTGTCCGCAAACCCTTTGAGGCCTATATTCTGTTCTATTACAATAAGAGCACCTTGGCTTTTACCGGCCAGGTTAATAACCGCAGTGATAATCTCATTAATAGTTTCCTGTCTTCTAACACCTTTTGTAAACGGGTTGCTACCAATTTGGGCAAATGCTCTTCTAAATTCAGGCTGAAAAATCACAATTAAAGCCATTGCTAGCAAGGTCCAACTTCCGTTTAAAAGCCAGCTTATTACTTCGAAATTTAGCAGGTCTGCCACGATTGCCAGCCCAATAAAAACAAATACAATACCAGCAAGAACTGAGGCACTTTTGGTCCCTCTTAGATAGCGGAGTACATAATAGAACAGCAGTGCAAGAATAGCAATCTCAAACATTGGGGTTAAAGAGTGATAGAAGTATTCTAAAATGTTAATTAAAATGTCTGACATAGAAAAAGCCTTACATAAAAATGGTGCAGGACATGCCTGGTTTTCTCTGTTAACTTACTTTTATATACTTTATGAGAACTGGCGGAGAGACAGGGATTCGAACCCTGGGATGAATTGCTTCATCAATAGTTTTCGAGACTACCCCGTTCGACCACTCCGGCATCTCTCCTAAAGTATACACTGTATATAATTAAAAATAATCATTAATAATATTATTTCTACCGATATCTATGTTTTTTTATGTAATATCCCAAACCTCAAGAGCACGGTTTAGTGTTTCTTGGCCTTGGATGTATGATAGTAAAACACCATAATTTGTGTAAGGTAAACCTAATGTAGCCAAATCCCTCAATCTTGCGCTTAGTTTTTGAGGCGTTATCATGCAGCCTCCGCAATGTATAATTAGTTTATATTCTGATAGTTTTTCATTTTCCTGGAATTCACGTCCAAAATTATGCTCGATTATTATATCAGGATGGTGCTTCTTAAAATAATTTGGAATTTGAACGAGTCCTATATCTTCACCAATGCGAGAATGATTACATGCTTCAACTATTAAAATCTTGTCGCCATGCTTAAGTGAATCAAGCTGTTTAACGCCCTTAACGAAATCAGACAACTTACCGTTACTCATATAATTTATCATCATAATGGAAAAAGTTGTAAGTTTAATATCGGCAGGTGTCCAGTTTTTCATTATATCCATAGCCTGTGAATCAGTGATAATTACTCTTGGACGCTTTTTAAAGCTGTTTATGAAATCGTTAAATCTTTCAAATTCTGCTTTATCCTTGCTCCTGGCTTTTGCCAGGTTCATCCGGTAAGAAACGGGGTATGCCCAGTTTCGGGTAATATATTCTTCACACATTGCCTGAGGACGAAGATAGCGTCCAGGAGGAGTTTCATCATCCATAGGTATGTTTAGGATATAAAATTCATCATGTTTGATAAATGGTAATAGGTCAGTATGTATTTTTTTTGAAACATAATGTTTGAGAATAAAATTTAGCAGGGGCTGTCTATTTGAAGGTTTAACTGCAGAAATAGCTATCTTCTGATAAAATCTCAAAAGAGGAAGGCATTCTTCGCAAGTATTAATTCTTGTTTTAATATCGTTGTCGTTATCTTTATCGTTGTCGTTATCGTTATCGTTATCGTTATCAAATATGTTATAAATAACAATAATTTGTTTATCTAGTTCTCTGGCTTTTTCAATTACTGTTTTTTCCGTTTCTAAATTGTAAGTATGTGAATCAAGAACTAAAAGAATTAAATCACATTCCTTAAGAGTTGATAACACTTTTTTTCTCTTCTTATTTCCCAGTTCATTTATTTCATCAAGTCCGGCTGTGTCGAAAAGTTTAACCGGTCCTAAACCATGAATTTCCTGCAATGTAATTTTAGTATCTGCAGTAGTGCCTGGAGTCTCATCGACAATAGAAGTTTCTTGCTGTGTTAGT
>CAZVCD010000019.1:0-23543 GCA_964625675.1 uncultured Victivallales bacterium
ACTAATACACTTATACTATTGATTTAAATAGTACTAAAAAAGAAAGCAGTGCAAAAGAAGAAGGTTTACTGTAAAAATATAGCAGTTAACCCTCTCTTTTATTCTGAGTATCAATTAACAAACATGACTTAATATTCTAAAGTATCCAATAACAAAAATACCTCCGACATATCAAAGAAAGATTAAATATTCTGTTGAACTTAAAAAAAAAGATTGCGTGTATTATTCTTGCCGCCGGGAAAGGGCGTCGTTTTGGTATGCCGAAATGGCAGGCTAAGTATAGTGGAAAAACTTTTCTTGAAATAATAATAGAAAAGGTAACTAATGCCGGCATTACTGATATAGCCTGCGTAATTCGGAATGATTCGATTCCAGACGTAAAAAACATTAAGTATGCTGTAAATCCGGATCCTGAGCGTGGGATGTTTTCTTCCCTGTTATATGGAATAAATATTTTTCCGAAAAAACAAGGCTATATAATTATACCTGTTGATCATCCATTTTTTGAAAAAAAAACGTTGCAAGAATTATACAAGGTTTTTGAGACAATGGAAAACGATACAGTTGTAAGGCCTATTTATAAAAAAAGAGCAGGACATCCCATTATTATTCCAGGTTTGTTCGCCCGTAATATTCCGGAAGGTGATTATGCCGGCGGCCTGAAAAAGTTTATTGATGATTCTAATATACTTGTACACAATATTGTAGTTGATGATCAGGGTGTATTAAGGAATATAAATACAGTAAAAGATCTTCAGTTTTGAAATTTTACTAGAAAGCACTTAGAATCATTTCAGCCAAAAAATCATAAGATTTATAGGTTCTATAAGTCTTATCCAACTCATAGAACCCTAGCTTTTTTTTTAACCTAGAAGGTCTATTGCTAATAAGCAGGTTAATAGAGCAAAATCCATAAGTTGCTGAATTTCTATGTATTCATCTGCTACATGAAATGTATCTTCATTTCCGATGCCCCAGCCGACAGCTAAACTGCCGCTAAGACACAGACCTTTAGCAAAGGTACCGCCGCCAAGCCCCATTGGTTCAGGTTTAAAGCCTAAAACTTCTTCTCCATTTTTCTGTATTGCCTTTACCAATTCATTGTTAGGGTCGATACCATGAGGTTCACTGCTTCCGACTAGTTCAATTTTAAATTTCCCATCTTTAACTTTATCACAGTATTCCTGTAATTGTTTGATAAGGCCATTAGAAGTCATTCCTGGGACAGTTCTAATATCTATTGATATATTACAGGATCCGGGAACAATATTTGCAGCAGCACCGCCTTGAATAACCCCGATATTAATAGATGGATGCCCGAGAATAGGGTGTTCTTTGTATTCAAATTGGATGTTTTTAATAAGTGAAATAAGGTCTGACATCATAATTATTGCATTGACCCCTTTTTCAGGAGTAGAACCATGGGCCTGTCTGCCGGTAGAAATGATTTTTATCTGAGACCGGCCTTTTTCCGCTACATCTATGCCTTTCATGTATCCGCCAATATCGGGTATGACAGAGTATGTAGGGTTAACGTAATTATTTTCCAATAGGTAATCTATTCCGTATTCAACACCATCTTCTCCAGTTTCTTCTTCATCTGAAAGTGCGGCAATTTGGAGCTCCCCTTTTAACTCTTTATCTAGACCAAGTTTTTTCATTATCTGAGCAGCTACCAGTATTGATGCTAATTGACCTTTATTGTCAGAGGTACCTCTGCCGTAAAGTTTTCCATCTTTTTCTACTACTTCAAAGGGGTCTGTTGACCAACCGTCTCCGGCAGGAACAACATCCATATGAGCTGCCATAAATAGACTTTTCCCATTTACACTGCTGCCTAATTTACCAATAATATTAGGTCTCTCTTTTATCAAGGCATATTCATCATAGGGGATCCCTGTTCCGTCAAGTTCTCTTTTTACAATTTCCCCTACGAGATATTCATCGCCGCGAACTTTTAGATAGGGGTGCTCCACAAGTTTTTCGTTTAAAACGTTAACTGTTTTCTCTTTTACCATCTCAAAAACAAGTTTGGTTATTGAACTTTGAATCTCTTTGCTATGCTCAGCAAAATAGGTTTTGATTGTGTCTTTGGTGCTCATTTTAATCCCCAATTTTTTTTGTTAAAGATAAATAAACTATTTTACACTTTCTTTTATATCATTAATTTTATCTGGAGCTTTTTCCTTTAAGTATTGGACTGAAGCATGATACCTTTCTGCTAGAAAATCAACTACCGCTACGCGGTATTTATATAACCCCATTCCTAGTATTATCAATGCGATGGAGTAAATAAAAAAACATCCTATCCGTTCAATTTTCATATTTGTTTAAGCCTTTATTTAACTTATAAATTATGCTTTTGCTCTTCTAACGACTACTATAATATTATTTATTTACTGATATTACTATTGATTTTTGATAATTTTTTGTTAATCTGTAACAGTCTTTGCTTAAAAAAATATTAGTTGTCAAGCAAACGAAAGGGTAATATGAAAAACTTTAGAAAAGAATTATGGTTTAATGTTCCTAAAAGGCGGGGCTTTGTTAATATTACGTGTGAGGTAGAAAAATGTATTAATGAATCCGGTATAAAAGAAGGCCTGGTTTTATGCAACGCCATGCATATTACCGCATCTGTATTTATTAACGATAATGAATCTGGTTTGCATCAAGATTATGAACGTTGGCTTGAAAAGTTGGCGCCCCATGAGCCCCTTTCCGCTTATTTACACAATAATACAGGTGAAGATAATGGCGATGCACATTTAAAACGTCAAATTATGGGCAGAGAAGTTGTAGTTG
Source organism: uncultured Victivallales bacterium (assembly GCA_964625675.1). Classification (GTDB taxonomy): domain Bacteria; phylum Verrucomicrobiota; class Lentisphaeria; order Victivallales; family GWF2-38-69. Next base: position 2,806 of record CAZVCD010000019.1, read on the forward strand.
CTATAACTGCCGGAGAGCTTGATTTTGGGCCATGGGAACAGATTTTTTATGGAGAATTTGATGGGCGCAGAGCTAAACGTGTCTTAGTGAAAATTATCGGCGAATAAGAATAACCCCCCAATGCCTATATGTGTATTAGATTTAGTGTACAGGAATTTGCTTTTTAACTTCCTCATCACCAACAAAGTTTAACAACATGACAAAACAAAAAGACAAAAACAAGTTTAACTTTAAAACGATGAAATTATCTTATTTTACAAGTATTATATTTTCCTTTTTTTTGATAATGTATGTGGCTTCTGCTTCCAGCTTTAATCTAAAGGAACTGAAAGAAAAAGCTTCAGGTGGAGATACGTCTGCTTGCCTAAAACTGGGAAATTTATATTTTTTTGGTGAGGAACTGGATCAGGATTTATATGAGGCATTTCAATGGTACTATGAAGCAGCATTAAAAGGAAGCGGTGCTGCGCAATTTAATTTGGCTATTTGCTATGATCAAGGATTGGGGATTAAAACTAATAATCTTGAGGCGTTTAAATGGTATCAAAAAGCTGCACAGGCCGATGTAATTCAAGCTAAATTTAATTTGGCAATTTATTATAAGGATGGTGCTGAATTTTCGTCTGACTCAGGAACAGTTTTATTAGAACAGAATTTACCTAGAGCGATTGCTATATTGGAAAGTACCGCCAATGATGGATTTGCTCCTTCTAATAGAGAATTGGCAAAGCTTTACCTGAAAGGTGAAGGAGTAGAAAAAAGTATCCCTAAAACGATTGTTTTGTTGAAGAAGGCTGTAATAGGCAATGATCCTGAAGCTATGTCTCTATTAGCCCAATACCATATAGAAAATGGAAGCAGTGATAAAGAAAAGATAATATACTTATTAAAATCAGCAGCACAAAATAATGTTCCGGAAGCTTTAGAAACACTTGGTTCATATTATGAATGTGGCCTGGACGTTCCCCAGGATAAGCAACTTGCTTTCTCATATTATAAGAAAGCAGCAGAGCAGGGATTGGTTACTGCTCAGGTTAAACTAGCTGATTGCTTTGCAAACGGTAATATTGTGAAGTTAAATATATGGGAAGCAAAGTACTGGTATAAAATGGCTGTAGAACAAAAAAATGCATATGCTATGTTTATGTTGGGAACATATGCCGATCAGGGAATAGGAGAACCTGTTAATAAAAAGCTTGCAGCAAGGTATTTTATTAAGTCCGGTAAGGCTGATTTCCCTAAAGCCCAGTATAACTTGGGAACTTATTATGCTAAAGGAGAAGGCGTAGAAAAGGATTTGAAAATGGCTCTATTTTGGTATAGAAAAGCCGCACTCCAGAATGAACCAAAAGCGCAGCGTGAATTGGGGTTTTACTATCTCCATGGACTTAATGGAGAGGAAAAAGATTATGGTGCGGGCCTGAACTGGCTGACTCTTGCCGGTAAAAATGGAGATATGCAGGCAATAAGCTTCATGAAGGAAATTAATTTAAACTGAAAAAAATATACTTGGTACGATTGTTATTTAAGTGTATAGGAATTTGCTTTTTAAATTGCTCATAGCCAACAAGATTAAACAACGTGACAAAATAAAAAGACAAAAACAAGTTTAACTTGACAAATATTCATAATTCATATAACTATATAAAAACAAGGTTTTTCTGTGAAAGACATTATTATAAGAGGAGCTAGACAGCATAATTTAAAAGGGATAGATGTAAATATCCCAAGGAATAAATTTGTTGTTATTACCGGCTTAAGTGGTTCAGGAAAATCTTCATTGGCATTTGATACGCTTTACGCAGAAGGACAGAGGAGATACGTTGAAAGTTTGTCTGCATATGCAAGGCAGTTTCTTGATCAGATGGAAAAACCTGATGTTGAACATATTGAAGGACTGTCGCCTGCTATTGCTATAGAACAGCGTTCTTCCGGTTCTAATCCTCGTTCTACAGTTGCTACGACTACAGAAATACACGACTATTTAAGATTACTTTATTCTCGAATAGGAAAACCTCATTGTCCAAAATGTGGGAGAACTGTGAGAGAACAAAGTGCTCAGGCTATATGTGAAAAATTATTAAAACTGCCGTCTGGGAAAAAATTACTGATATTGGCACCTTATGTTGTTGGTAAAAAGGGAGAGCATAGAGAAGTAATTGAAAAGCTTAAGAAAGATGGATTTGTCAGGGTTAGGATAGATAAAGAAATGTGCGGTTTGGATACTGATATTGCTCTTGCTAAAACAAAAAAACATACGATTGAAGCTGTTGTTGACAGGTTGAAAACTGGAAAGCTGGAATCTTCAAGATTGTCAGATTCAATTGAACTTGCTTTACGCTGTGGAGAAGGAATTATAACAATACTGCTTGAGAGTGATAATGATAATGTGGATTGGGATGAAGAGCAGATAAGCGAGCACCTGGCATGCATGCATTGCAGTATAAGTTTTGGAAAACTTGAACCACGAAATTTTTCTTTTAATAGCCCTTATGGAGCATGTAAAACTTGTAATGGTTTGGGAACTAAACTTGTCATGAACCCTGAACTTACGGTTCCAAATCCAAATTTATCGCTGAAGAAAGGTGCTATTCCTATATGGCGGAGAGGTCCTAGACGATTAATAATATATTATAATCACCTTTTGCGATGCCTGGCCGAGCATTATAATTTTCCAGATTTAATGAAAACTCCTTTCAATGTAATTCCGGAGAACTTAAAAAATATTTTATTGAATGGTAGTGGTGATGAGATAATAAAGTTTGACTATTGGCATAGAGGAAAAACACATGAATTAAGAAAGCCATTTGAAGGAATTTTGCCCAATCTTGAAAGACGCTATATTGAAACAGAGAGTGATTCTGTAAGAGAACGTTTAAGGGCATGTATGATCAAAAGAAAATGTCCGGTCTGTGAAGGAGCCCGCTTGAATCCGACAAGTCTAGCTGTCTCTGTAGGCGGTATGGGCATCCATGAATTTAACGCTTTGAATATAGAACAGGCAACTGATTTTATTGATAATATGCGCTCGAATGAAACTAGCACTCATAAATCAAATGGTTTGACGGATGAAGAAAAAACAATTGCAACAGAAATATTAAATGAAATACAGTCAAGACTTGGATTTCTTAAGAGCGTTGGACTGTCTTATTTAACACTTGATAGAGAAAGCTCCACATTATCCGGAGGTGAAGCCCAGCGTATAAGGTTGGCTACTCAAGTCGGAAGTGGCCTTGTAGGGGTTATATATATATTGGATGAACCAAGTATTGGTTTGCATCAGCGTGATAACGATAAACTTCTTGATACGTTGATTAATCTTAGGGATACTGGTAATACAGTTGTTGTTGTTGAACACGATCTGGATACAATTCGCAGAGCGGACTATATAATAGATTTAGGACCCGGAGCCGGTAGGCTTGGCGGTGAACTTGTCTTCTGCGGTACACCAGATAAAATGGTGTCAGTAAATACACACACAGCAGATTTTATATCAGGTAAACGAAATATATCTATACCTACGAAAAGAACAAAAGGTAATGGTAATTTTCTAACCATTAAAGGAGCTGCACAGAATAACCTTAAAAATATCAATGTAAAGATTCCGCTAGGCACTTTTTGTTGTATTACAGGTGTATCAGGTTCGGGTAAGAGTAGTTTAATTAATGATATTTTAAGAATAGCAATAGATAGGCATTTTAATCTTGGAAGGGAAATACCTGGAAAACATAAAGAAATCCTGGGATTGGATAATGTCGGAAAATCTATTGTGATTGACCAGGCACCTATTGGAAGAACCCCAAGATCAAATCCGGCTACATATACAAATGCCTTTACACTAATACGTGAGCTGTTTGCAAAGTTGCCTGAATCTAAAGCGCGCGGTTATAAACCTGGAAGATTTTCTTTCAACGTTAAAGGTGGAAGATGTGAAGAATGTAAAGGAGACGGCATCAAAAAAATTGAAATGTTATTTTTGCCGAATGTCCATGTTCAATGCTCTGTCTGCAAAGGAAAGAGGTTTAATTCTGAAACCTTAACTATTTTATTCAAAGGAAAAAGTATTGCTGATGTTTTGGAAATGACAGTAAATGAAGCAACTGATTTTTTTGAAGCTATACCGAACCTGCATAGAAAATTAAAAACACTTGTTGATGTTGGACTGGGTTATATTCATTTAGGTCAGCCGGCAACAACATTGTCGGGAGGAGAAGCACAGCGCGTTAAACTTGCTGCAGAATTATCAAAACGTCAATTGGGACATACTTTGTATATCCTTGATGAGCCCACTACAGGACTACACATAGCGGACGTGGAACATTTATTAAAAGTACTTTACAAATTAAGAGACCAGGGGAATACTGTCCTGATAATAGAACACAATCTTGATGTAATAAAAGTAGCCGACCATATTATTGATCTTGGCCCTGAAGGTGGAGATCAAGGAGGGTGCCTAATTGCTGAAGGTACCCCTGAAAAAGTAGCAAAAAACAAAAAGTCATATACAGGACAGTACCTTAAGGAACTACTTTTCAAATAAATGTTTTGTATGTAGTAAAGATGGGTTATAAACCCGTCTCTACTGTTATGACCATAATGGGAGACAGAAGAATTGATACCCTACAGCTCCTATTATTCCACCTATAATCGGTCCGACAACAGGTATCCAGGAGTAACCCCAGTCAGAATCTCTTTTTCCGGGTATGGGGAGTATCGCATGTGCGATTCTAGGAGCAAGGTCACGTGCAGGATTAATCGCATATCCAGTAGGCCCACCTAATGAAAGGCCAATTGCAAATACTAGGAGTCCAACTGCAAATGGCCCCATTCCGCCGGATAGTCCGTTATTGCTATTCGAAATTCCTAAAATACCAAAAAGAAGCATAGCTGTTCCAACTATCTCAGTAATTAGATTAGCTAGCTTGTTCCTAATGGCCGGCATTGTACAAAAAACAGAAAGTTTAAGATCAGGGTCTTCTGTTTCTCTCCAATGGGCCCAATAGGTAATGTATACAATTACTGCGCCAATAAATCCTCCAGCCATTTGACCGGCAATATATGGAATAGCCTGTAATGGGGCAAGTTCACCAATTGAAACCATTCCTATGGTGACAGCCGGGTTTAGCTGGGCTCCGCTAACCCATCCAGTAATATAAACTGCCATAGCCACTCCTAGTCCCCAGCCGGCAGTAATGACTATCCATCCGGAGTTTTCACCTTTACTCTTCTTAAGCAGTACATTAGCAACAACTCCGTCACCGAGTAAAACTAGTATCATTGTGCCAATTAGTTCTGCCGTAAAATCTGTTGTCATAAAATGGTGCATTGTTTTTTCCTTAATATTGGTTTACATTAATTTTAAACCTGGCAAGTCCTGGCTGTCTACTATGCCAATAACTTTATTATCTCTATCTATAACTACGATGTCATCAACATGTTTTGATTCAATCAATTTAAGAACATTTACTGCCATTTGGTCAGAAAAAACGGAAACAGGGTTTTTGGTCATAAACTTTTTAACCTGACCGTTTAGGATGGATAAGTCGCTTGCATTGCGCCTGAAGTCGCCATCAGTAAAGATACCGAGCAGTTTTTCATGATCATCGATAACTATTGCGCATCCGGTACGACCTTTGGTCATAGCCAGAATTGTTTCTTTGACGGTTGTATCTGAAGTTACTTTGACCAATCTGTTATCAGAATCTGATCTCATTATATCAGTAACTTTTAATGTTACCGATCTCCCTATAGCTCCGCCAGGATGTAATCTGCCGAAGTCTTTCATCGTAAATCCGCGGATATCCAGAAGCACCATGGCTAGGGCGTCGCCGATTATTAGAAGTGCTGTAGTAGATGTTGTAGGGGCTAAGTTAAAAGGGCAGGCTTCTTTGCCTATTGGCATTGGTATAACTATATTGGACCATTTAGCTAGTTTTGAATCAGAATTACCAGTTATAGCGGCGATTGGAATATCAAGGCGTTTTGCCGATGGCAGTATCGGAAGGAGTTCATCAGTTTCTCCGCTATAGCTAAGAGCAAGTAAGATGTCATTTTTTTGTAGTACACCTAAATCACCATGCATAGCTTCTACCGGATGTAGGAATATTGCCGGCGAACCGGTACTGGCGAGGGTTGAAGCTATTTTAGAACCAATATGACCACTTTTACCTATTCCGCTTATTACTATTTTGCCTCCTCTATCCAGAGTTGACTTGCAAGTTTCTACCAATTGTTCAAATTCATCGCCAAGTTGCTCGCGTATACGGCGTATACCTTCGAGTTCTAAATCTATTACGTTTTTGGCTTTTTTTAGAATATGGCTCATGATAACTCAACTTCCTGATTTATTGAAATTTTAAGACAATATCATTTATTGTTTTTTCTGTTTAAATAGTTATGTTATATAAATATAAATATATTAATAGGAAAAACAAAAGAGTTTAGAGATTTTTATCCACTGAAGCATCTACTATTTAGAATAAAGTGGTTAGGCAAAGGTGTATGGAATTAGAAATAAATAATTTATTTTGATGTTTTGAAAGGATTTGTCCGGTATGAAAATATTGTTAAAGGGGCGTTTTCTGGATGATATACAACCTTTGTTGAAAAAAAAAGGGGTTGAATTAGTTTCAGAAAAAACAACTAAGCCTGATTTAATTATAACACATGGTGGTGATGGCTCTTTATTAGGAATGGAAAGAGAATATCCTGGAATACCTAAGTTACCTATTAGAGATAAGAGGACTTCTTCATTGTGCCCAAAGCATTCATACGAAGAGCTGATTGACGATTTAATTGCCGGTAATTTATTAAAAACCGAACTGATAAAATTGTCAGGAAAAATAGGTAAAAAAGAAATTTTAGGAATGAATGACATTTTTATTCATAATTCTAAAAAAGTGAGTGCGATTAGATATAGAGTATGGATAAATGATAAATTATATTTAAAAGAAGTTGCCAGTGATTGTGTTGGCATAGCTACAGCGCATGGAAGTACTGCGTATTACAGAAGCATTACAAGATGTATTTTTAGGACTGGGATAGGGATGGCCTTCAGTAACTCAAGAGAACATGTGGACCATATTGTTCTGCCGGATGATGCAGTAATTAAGCTACAGCTGCTGAGAGGGCCGGCTTTTATTGTGGCAGACAATGATCCAAAACATATTAATCTTGATACAGATGAAATTCTAACAGTTTCAAAATCTTCAGTTAATGCAATAATATACGGTTTAAATATTTTTATGTGCCCTGACTGTAGGAAACTTAGACATATGAAAATTTAGAAAGTATTTGATGGCTGATAATAAGACAAATAAAAAAGAATCTGAATCTACAATAGCAGAACTGAACAGTAGAATACTGGAACTAGAAGCAACTATAAAGGCTCAAACTGGGTTTCTTGCCGTAATGGGACATGAAATACGGACACCTATGAATGCGATTATTGGGAGCTCTAGACTCCTTAAGGATGCACTAAATCATGAGGAACAGCTACAATATACTGGTATCATAGAAGCAGCAGGCAACCTATTGCTTGGAATTGTTGACAATGTTCTTAATTATTCAAGAATTGAAACAGGAACACTTAGCTTATTGGAAAATCGTTTTTATCTTAATGATGTTGTAGAAGTTATAAGAGCAATAATGAGTGAAATTGCTGAAAGCAAAAAACTACAGTTTGATGTACAGTCTGATGTTGACTCATCGGTAGAGCTTCTCGGTGATGATATAAAGCTGCAGCAAGTAATCTTAAATCTTTGTATTAATGCAGTTAAATATACTAATACTGGGCGTGTTGTATTTAGAATTGAAAAACTAAGTGAATCTAAGACAGTAAATAGGTATAAATTTAGTATTATTGATAGTGGTATAGGAATATCTAAAGAAGATGTTAAAGGCCTTTTTAAACCTTTTTTCAGAGTAAATGCAGGTGCTAATAAAAGGGTAGATGGAACTGGTCTTGGTCTTTCCATTGCAAAGAATCTTGTTGACCTGATGGGTGGTAATATTGGTGTTGAAAGTAAAATGAATAAAGGATCTACGTTTTGGGTCGAACTAGAGTTTAAAAGAGGTCTCAAAGTAGAAAGAAGAACATCTTCTCCAAAACAACGAAAACACTATGCTGTCATCAAAAATAACTTAAATATTCTCATAGTAGATGACTACAGCTTCAGCCGAATTATTTTAGAAAAAGTATTGATGAAATCAGGCTGTACTTCGATAGACGTTGCGACAAACGGTAAGGAAGCAGTCAGTTTATTTTTGACAAAAAAATATGATGTTATTTTTATGGACTGTATCATGCCTGTTATGAATGGATTTGAAGCAACAGTTGCAATAAGAAAACTTGAAAAGGCCAACCAACATACCTGTATTATAGCGTTATCCGGTGATGTTCTAAAGGAAAATAGAGAAACCTGTCAAGAAGCAGGAATGGATTATTTTCTAGAAAAACCGGTAAACCCTAAAAAAACAGATGATATGTTAAGAAATATAATTTTAAAAAAAATATTATAGGGTGCAGAATTTGCTGAAGGAATTGCATGGGGGAGTATTCAGACAAAATTAAAAGACTGTATGATTTGCAGAATGCTGGAATAAAAATGGGGTTGGATCAGATTACCAGCTTATTAAATAATCTTGGTAATCCAGAAAAGTCTTTGAAATTTATACATGTTGCTGGCACAAACGGGAAAGGTTCTGTTTGTGCCACATTAGCTTCCGCATTAAAAGGTTTGGGATATAAAGTAGGTTTTTACAGCTCGCCACATTTGGTCTCGTTAAGGGAAAGACTTAGAATAAACGGAGAAGGTATTTCCCAAAAGAGCCTTGTCGAATTGATTGATTATGTATGGCCCGTGGTGGGAAAAATGTATTCGGAGAAGAAACAGCTCACTTTTTTTGAAGTAACAGTATCAATGGCGGCATTGTATTTTGCCAGGGAAAAATGTGATTTTGTCTTATGGGAAACCGGATTGGGAGGAAGATTGGATAGTACAACCGCTGTTGCTCCCATTGTTACAGCAATCACTGGAATAGGACTGGACCATGAAAAATATTTAGGCGATACGGAAGAAAAGATTGCATTTGAAAAAGCTGGTATTATAAAAAATAATATACCGATTTTTGTGGGAAAAATGTCAGACCCGGCTTTTCAGGTTATTAAAAAGGTTGCACTAGAAAAAGAAGCTCCATTTTTTTCTGTTGATGAAAAAAATCTTTCGTTCAGTCAAGAAATAGATGAAACTTTTTTGAGAGGTTGGCATTTTTCTCAAAAAATATCCGAGTCTATTTTTGAAAAAGGATGTGGTAGTAGCTACTACCTTCCATTATCGGGTAGAGCGCAGCCTGATAATATGAGACTGGCATACATGATTTTAGAGTTTTTATCTATAAAATTTAATTTTCGCTTACAAACGGCATTGAATAGTATCAAAAATCTTAAGTGGTATGGACGTATTCAACAGCTACCAGACGGGAAAATTCTTGATGGAGCACATAATGCTCAGGGGACCAGTTCCTTAGTGGAAACGCTTCAAAGCTCATTTAAGGACAAAAAATTTACTGTTATTTTTGGATGTCTGGAAGAAAGAAATCCGGAAAAAGTTATTCCGATACTGTCTCAAATAGCAGAAGAGTTTGTGTTTATCCCAATTAATTCGTCAAGAGTATGTTTCCCGCCTGAGAAAATTGTAGCTATCGCTAAAAATATTGACTGTACAGTTCCGTGCTTAGTCGCTAGCTCCTTAAGAGAAGCATTAAATACTTATGCGAATAATGATAAGAAAGTGTTAATTACAGGGTCGTTGTATCTGGCTGGAGAAACATTGCTGGAGTACTTCACCAAAGAGCAGATTATAAATATTTAAAATTATAGAAAATAGCTTTTTAATACGTTCATACCCAACAATATTAACAAACGTTATAAAATAAAAAACAAAAGTAAGATTTATCTTGACTGCATGATGAAAAAATACGATGACATAGTAATTGGCTCCGGAATCAGTGGTCTTACCGCCGCACTGATGCTGGCGCAAAACGGTAGAAAGGTTTTGCTTCTCGAAAAATCTTCCACTTTAGGCGGTAGTATATCCAGATTCTATAAAAAAGATATTCCTTTTGATGTGGGGTTTCATTTCACTGCAGCATTGTCTGAGAACGAAATACTTGCGTCGATGTTATCTGTTTTGGGAATAAAGGATAGAATAAAACCACTTTTTATGTATGGAGCCGAAACAAATTCTATTGTATTTGAAAATGGATGCGCAAAATTTAATATTCCCTCCGGGATGCAAAATTTTAGAATGGCACTCAAAAAAAGATTTCAGAATGATATTGAAGCTATAGATTCCTACATGAATTTTATTGAGAGAATTTATGATGAAACTGTTACTTTTGACTTAAAAAACATTAATCAGTTGAATAGCAGAATTGATGAAGATTATATTGCTTTGGATGAAGCGTTGGATAAATTGACGGATAATGAATGCTTAAAAAGTATTCTTGCTAGTTATTGCACATGCCATGGCACTAAACCATCTGAAATATCTTACGCGAATCATTGTAGAATTGCTGCTGCGTTTTACAAATCAATGGCTCGCGTTGTAGATGGAGGCGATGCATTTGTGAATGCTTTTAGGGATCAGTTTTCGCTTCTGGGTGTAGATATCTGTTTAAATACTTTCATAGAAAAATTTATATATTCAGAAAAAAAGAGAGTTGATGGGTGTGTTTTGAATACAGGTAAAACTGTTTGTGTAGATAATTATATTTTTGCTATACATCCAAATGAAATATTAAAAATACTACCATCGGAATGCTTAAGCAGGGGGTTTGTTAATCGTATAAATGATTTTGAACCGTCAACTGGCTTTTTCTCTTTGTATTGTGTTCTGGATGATATAGAGCCTGATATCGCTTTTGTGCCTAGTATGTCAACACTATATTCTAATTGTGACTTAAACGGTATACTTGGATCTAAAAACTCAGATTTTACTACTTTGATTATCTTTAAAAACATTGAAACCGATAAAAACGGCAGAAGATGTTTTATTTTAAATGTATTGGAAACATCTTGTATTGAAGATGTTTCTGATTGGAGCGAAACACAACAGGGGAGCCGTTCGCAGGATTATTATCTGTATAAAAAAAATCGTGAGAAGAAAATTATTGAACGTGTGTTTAATTTATACCCTGAATATCGAGGAAAATTGGAAATTGTTGATTCTGCATCTATTTTAACCTATAGAGATTATTTGAATTCTTACGATGGTGCGGCATACGGTATTAAACAGAAAATAGGTCAATTTAATTTGTTTGGCAGGTTACCTATCCGTAATGTTTATGCTATAGGGCAAAGCTCTGTTTTGCCGGGAGTGGTAGGTGCGATGTTATCATCTTTTATGCAGGTACGTACTATTTTAGGTGTTGAAACTTATAACCGTTATATTGAACGGAGGGCTGATAATTGAAACGAGTGGTAATTACTGGTGTTGGTGCAATATCTCCGTTTGGTACAGGTGTTCATTCTTTAATTGAAGGAATTGAAGGTGGACAGTGTGCAGTAAAATATATGGATGAGTGGAATGATTATATTGGATTAAACAGTATGGTAGCTGCGCCTGCAGTGCTTAAAAATGAAAAAGATATTCCTCGCAGAAAGAGACGTTCTATGGGGAAAATGAGTATTTTTGCAGCACAGGCGGCAGAAGAGGCCGTCAAAGATTCTGCTTTGAATAAAGATATTCTAACTTCTGGCAGGGTCGGCTGTATTATTGGTTCGACAATTGGGAGTCCAGAAGCGCTGACTGAAACTTATGAAGCGATACTTCCAAGTAAGGATATTTCAGAAATTACTTCAATGGAGTTTTTTAAGTTTGTCTCTCATACTGCGGCTATGAATGTTGCACAATTTCTTGGAATATCAGGTTGTGTTATGGCTACTTCTGCGGCATGTGCATCTTCATTGCAGGCTCTTGGTACAGGTTTTGATTTAATAAGGTTAGGCCGGCAGGATGCAGTATTATGTGGTGGTACAGAAGAAGTACACCCGACTGTGACCGGTATTTTTGACGTTCTTTTTGCAACATCCACCAAATTTAATGATAGGCCTAAAGAGTCATCCCGACCTTTTGATGTCGATAGAGATGGTGTTGTATGCGGTGAAGGCAGCGGAATGATTATATTGGAAGAGTATGAGCATGCGCTAAAGCGTAACGCTAAAATATATGCTGAAGTTGTTGGTTATCACACTTGTGGAACTGGCAATCATATTAGCCAGTCTAATAAAGATGCTATGATAATATGTATGAATGAAGCCTTGAATAATGCTGGGATTTTACCAGAACATGTTGACTACATCAGTGCTCATGCGACAGCTACAAAGCAAGGAGACGTAGAAGAAGCTTTGGCTATTAGAGAAATCTTTGGTGAGAGTGTTCCGGTGAGTAGTTTAAAAGGGCATATTGGACATACACTTGGGGCATCTGGAGCTATTGAGTTGATTGCATCACTAAATATGATGAAAGAAGGTGTTATATATCCTACTTTAAATTTGAAGAATGTTGCTCCTGAGTGTGAAGGTATTGCTCATGTTAGAGACTTTGAAAAGAAGAATATCAATATATTAGTGAAAAACTGTTTTGCGTTTGGTGGCATTAATGCGGTGTTGGTATGTAAAAAAATATAGAAGAGGTTGAATAATGAAAGAACAGGAAATTATAGATATTGTAAATGATGTTTTTGAAGAATCTTTCGAAATTGAGAAAGAAGAACTTCAAGCGGATAAAAATATCTTTGCAGACCTTGGATTGGATAGTCTGGATATTGTAGATTTGGTGGTTGCTTTACAGAAAAAATTTAATGTTAAAATTAGAAATGATGAGAGAATAAGAAATATTAGCACCATGGGAGATTTGTATGATTATGTTGCTCTCCTGAAAAAAGAGGGAGTGAAACCGGTTTAAAACCCCGGACATTGTAGAGACGCATTGCATGCGTCTAACTCAAGTTTAATCCCGAGGATTTAGACCGAAATGAAATATTTCTTAAGCATCTACATTTATTCTATTGTTATAATGTTTACTGTACTTATTGCTCCATTTTCTATATTGTACCTAATTTTTTTAAAAATATTATTCTCAAAACGGACTTTTCTAAAACGGTTGCGGCGTTTTATTAGTTGGTATGGGATTATCATTGTAAGAATATTAATTTTTCCTTTTATTAAGACGAAATTTACAGACACAGCAAAAAAAGAGAAAATTGCTCCATGCATTTTTGTGTGTAACCATCGATCTTCTTCAGATCCTTTTTTACTGTCATTTTTGCCTTATGAAATCATTCAGATTGTTAGTGACTGGCCTTTTCGAATACCTGTATTGGGAGTTATGGCTAAACTTGCCGGATATATTAGCATAAAAGAAATGAAGCATGATGACTTTTTCGCAACAGCTGAAGAACTGTTGAGGCAGGGAGTTTCCCTTGGGGCATTTCCTGAAGGAACACGTTCCGGAAGTAATAAAATGGGACAATTTCATGGGGCAATTTTTAGGGTAGCATTGAAAGTAAAATGCCCTATAGTACCTTTATGTGTTATAGGAAATGAAAATATTCCTACACGGGATTTTATTCTAAACTCCGGCACTGTTAAGATGAAAAAGCTGCCGGCAATCTATTATGATAAATATAAGGATACGACCCCCTTCAAACTTAAAAATTATGTGAGAAATATTATTATAGAAGAAACAGCGCGTATGGAGAATGAAGCCTAGCATGAACTCGACATCAAACAATAATAAAACTATTAAATTTAGCCGTTTTGAAAACATTGATTTCTCATCCAGTGTTATTGAACAAACGCAGAATAATCTTTTAAAGGAACATATACAGTACTGCAAGGATAATTCTCCCTACTATCAAAAGGTTTTAAATAAAATAAATTCTGCTGATATCTCTCTGGGTAACCTGATAGATTTACCTTTTACAGAAAAAACAGATATTGAGAATTTTAATGATGAATTTATTGCTGTTTCAACTGAAAAAATAGTGGATATAGTATTATCCTCTGGAACAACAGGTAAACCTACGAAAATAATGTATACCGAGAATGATTTAAATCGTTTGGCGTATAATGAAGAGAAATCATTGAAAGCATCAGGAGTAACATCAAAAGATGTTGTACTGCTTACATGTACTATGGACAGATGTTTTATAGCCGGGCTTGCATATTTTTTAGGATTAAGAAATATAGGAGCTTCTGTTATCAGAAACGGTGTAGGAACTATCGAAAGCCATGTGGAAATTATAAATAGGCTGAAACCTACACTGATTGTGGGAGTTCCTACTTTCTTGAAAAAATTGGGAATGTATCTGAATGGTATATCTTCAAAACCGGATTCTTTAAATATTAACAGGCTTATTTGTATAGGAGAACCAATTAGAGATAGATGTTTGCAACCGTTACATATTGCTGAAGAATTGCAGAAACTTTGGAATGCAAAGGTGTATTCGACCTATGCTTCTACAGAAACCATTACTACTTTTTGTGAATGTGAAAAACAGAGCGGAGGGCATCTTTTACCTGATTTGGCTATAGTTGAAATTATTGATGAACAAGGGAATGTTTTGCCTTCTGGCGAATTAGGTGAGGTTGTAGTAACTCCCCTCGCAATGGAAGGGATGCCGCTGATTAGATTTAAAACCGGAGATATAAGTTTTATTATTGATGAACCTTGTTTGTGCGGCAGAAATTCAATCCGCCTTGGCCCGATTCTTGGAAGAAAAAAACAGATGATGAAAGTGCAGGGAACTACGATATATCCTCAATCTATTTTCTCAATATTGGAAGAGGTTGATTTTGTGTCGGATTATTTCTTAGAAATACATAAAGAAAGCGAATTGTCTGATCGTATACAGGTATTTATTGCTTTAAAAGAAAATATTTTTGATGCCGAAAGTATAATATCAAAAAAAATAAAAGCCCGAATACGTGTAAAAATAGAGGTTAATGTGATAGATGAAGAGTTGTTAAATGAACGGGTTTATAAATCTGGTTCTAGAAAACCAATTCGCTTTGTGGATAAGAGGTCTGAATATTGAAAAAGACAAAACAAAAAAATACATTGCGTATTCCTATAGATGCAAAAAATATGCTTCCACAGAAAGAAACAATGTGTTTTGCTGATAAAATTTTATTCTTCGGTAAAGGGGTGTCACATGTTTCCTTTAAAATTCCTGATAATTCTCCCTTTATTGATGAAAATGGCTTTATTGATGAAGTAACGTTCTTGGAAATGGTGGCCCAGGCCATGGCTGCTCACGCTGGGGTAAAACGTCATTCAACTTCAGAAAAACCACTAAAAGGTTTTTTGCTGGGATGTAAGAATTTTGAAATAAATGGATGTGCGAAACGAGGGGATGTGTTATTCATTAAAGGGGCTGAACAGGCCGCATTTGGTGAATTTACTATTGTGAACGGTTTTGTATATAAGGATGATATACTGCTGGCATCCGGCGAAATTAAAATATGGAAAGAAGGCTGAAAATATGTTCAAAGTTCCCATCTGTTTTGTATCTATTTTTTTAATATGTATTGGGCTTTCTTTTACATCAGTGGGGGATACGCATATTAACAAAGTATTGTCTGATTTAGAATTGAATACAAAAGGTTTAAATTCAATACAAGCCAAGTTTGTTCAGAAAAAAAAACTTGCCTTGTTTACTAAAGATATGACAATTGAAGGAATGATCTATATTAGAAAACCTAATTCTTTTGCATGGCATGTTTATAAACCGGTGCAGTATGGACTGGTAGTAAAAGACAGTGAGGTATCTCAGTGGAACGCAGATACAGACAAAGTTAAGACTATTTCTATGAAAAACAATCCTGCCTTTAACGCGATATTTGACCAGATGAATAAATGGTTGTCAGGTAGCTACAAATCTTTAACAGATGACTATCATGTGTCTGTTATTTCAGAAAAGCCTTTACTACTTGAATTTACTCCACTAAAGTCTGCGGCATCATATGATTTTATAGCAAATATTACTCTGCAGTTTAATAAAGATCTTTGTTATTTAGATAAAATAACTATTCTCGAAAAAAATGAAGATAAAACAACACTAAGCTTCTCTGATACAAAACTGAATGAACAAATTCCTTCCACTGCCTGGAATGCAAAAAATTAATTTTGTTGGATTGTATTTGTCATTGGGCCATTGAATCATTGCTTCAAGTGTATAGGAATTTGCTTTTTAACTTCTTCATAATCAACATAATCATGATTTCAAACAGAAGTAAAAAGACAAAAACAAGATTTATCTTGATAAATGTTAAAAAAAATTATGTATAGAATACAAAAATAAATTGTTAAGATTATGAATTATAAAATAATATTAAAGAGGTATTATGAGTAGAAATATCAGAATGTTGATTGTAATTACGCAAATATTGTGTTTTACAGCTTGTGCAGCAAACAATAACAGTATTAATGTTGAACCGTTATTTCCTAATATAAAAATAATAAGATATCAGGAAGATAAAAAAATAAATTTTGCAAAATATGCTTTTTTGCAGTTTCGATACAAACTAGAGAAAGATGTATCAAATGGCTTGTATCATGTAGAAAACAAAAACAATAAAAATTATAGAGAGTTTATAATAAAATTAATAAATACTGCCATTGAGAATAAGGCTGTAGTTATTGTTTTTCCAGAATTAAGCTTTGCTTTTGAAAAAAAAGAGAGGGATAAGATATTTAACCTATTATTAAAAAAATCTAAAGAACATGATGTTATTTTTATAGCAGGTTCTTTTTATGATAAAAATCGGAGAAATGTGGTTCCGATAATATATCCAAATGGTATTGATTATAGCTATAAAATTAAGCAGTCAATATTTGAAGTATCCCCCGTATGGGGAAAGGGTATGGTTAGTGGGAACACAATAGTTGTTATTAAATCAAAATATGGGAATATTATTCCTATTGTTTGCGTGGATTTGATTTCAGATGATATTCAATATCTTGTTAGATATTTGAGTAATATCAATGAAATTGATGTACTAATCAATATAGCATATAATCCGGCTTCAAATGAATTTATAAGAGAGATGAATGCAATAGTTAAAAGGCATAATTTATTTGGTGCAATTGTCAATGTTTCAGATAGTTTAAAGTGGAATGCCCATAAGGAAAAAGAGTTTGGAAATACATCCTTAATAACATCCTATGATCTAAAGGCATGTGATACTAAAGACTATATTTCATCCTATTATAAATATGCAGATTCAAATAAGAATTATGCTGCATATTCTAACCTGACAGCTAATCTTAATCCAGATATAGAAGGCATGATATTGTGTGACTTTAATGTCAGATTGGTTAGGGCTCCTAAGTGTACAAATGCACCTGATCAGGGATATCCTGTTATCCAAAATTTAAAAATAATAAAGGTAAAAAGATCAGAACCTAGAGCAAAATAATGATTATAACTATTATGCTTAGTTATCTAAACTTAATTATAACAAAACACTTTACCTATGATTGGTAAATAACCTGATTATTTCTCATGTTTGATACAATTTTTATTAAAATATACAATTTTGTAGGTAAGTACAGAGTATATGTACTGCTTTTACTTTTGACTTTTACAGTAATCTCATTGCTTAGACTGTCTACTGTATCCTTCAAGAGCAACATTGATTTAATGCTTCCATCAGGCAGTACGATAGCACGTGATATTCACTTTTTGCAGAACTCAGACTTTTCTAACAAAGTTGTTATTTCCCTAAAACTGAATAAAACCGGAGTGTCGCAGAAAAAACTGATTATTGCAGCAGATAAATTGTCTGTAGAATTTAAATTACCATATATTTCGGAAGTTGTTAATGGTCTTTCCAAAATAAACTATATGGCAGAAACGCGTAAATTATTGAACTATGCTCCTCAATTGATAACCGAACAGGAGCTGAAAGCAGCAAAACAGAAAATCACACCACAAGGTGTAAAATTTGCATTAAAAAGCATCTATAACAAACTGGTACTAAATCCCGGGTCTTCTTTCTTTAGTTCTTTTGTCAGATCAGATCCTCTTGGTATAAAAACGCCACTTTTGACTTCTTTGCAAAAGCTTAGTGCAGCGATGGGATACAAAATCAATATAGTTGATGGACATTTTATAAGTAGTGATGGGCATAATTTGTTATTGATATTGAGTACTCCCATAAAAATCACTGATATGAAAAGAGGAGCTAAGCTTCTTGAATATTTAAACAGTAAATTAGAAGAATTGCCTAAATATGTTTCCAGTTCAATTATTTGCGGTCATCTCCATTCTATAAGCAACGAACAGGTAATGAAGAAGGACATTGTTGTGATAGTCTCAATTGCATCATTGTTATTTTTCTTATTATTTATTTTTATGTTTAGAAGTATTAGAGCTGTTCTAGTTTTTATCCTGCCTTTTTTGGGCATAATAATCAGTACTGGTATATGTTCTCTTTTTATTAATAATCTGGCACTGTTTGTTATAGGTATGGGAGGAGTAATGGCCGGAATAGCGATAGATTATGGAATTCATGTGTATATCGCTGTAAGGGTAGGGGGTAATAAAAGCAGCAGTATTCAAAAAATATATAAACCTGTTATGATTGGAGCTTTAACAACTATTGGGATACTGGCATCTTTTTTTGTTTCCCGAGTGGAAGGTTATCACCAGTTAGCTTATTTCTCTGTTATCAGTCTTTTTATCTGTGTTATTTGTTCGATTTTTCTTCTTCCGCATTTTTTTAACAAAGATCAAAAAACGACGCTGGTTACCAGGAAAAATAATAATTTTTTCAGTAAACCTATGTCTAAGTTTCTATTATTGATTTGGTGTATTTTTATCGTGATTGCAGCCTTCTATACGATGAAGTTAAAATTTAATAATGACATAGTTCAGTTTGATGGAAGCAAACCTGAAATATTCATGGCTGAAAAACAATTTCATGAAATATGGGGTCAGCAAAATCAAACGGCAATTCTTGTAGCTCAGGAAAATACACTTGATCAAGCATTAAAACTTAATGAACAGCTTTTTGCCGGAGCAGTAAATGAAATCGGTAAAGACAGTATTTCTAGTATTGCGCCCTTACGGCCATCTGAAACCATCCGTAAAGAAAATGCTAGGCGATGGGGTAATTTCTGGAAAAATGGTGAAGAAGCGAAACTTAAAAAACTAATAGAAAAATATTCTCCTGAATTTGGTTTTTCCAAAACTGCTTTTGATCCTTTTTTTAAAAGCCTCTATAAAGGAATAGATGTAGAAAAACAACAACCTGATTTTATGCAGGAAGCAATTAATCGTTTCATTGTTAAGAAGGGTAACAACTATCAGGTACTTTCTTTTTTCCCGGATACAGAACATAATATTACAGCAATGAATAAAGTGTGTAGTTCGTTTCCAGATTCATTCATAGTATCGCGTAAATCTATATCTAAACTGTTGTCGCAGGCAATATCATCTGAAATTTTATTTATGTCGCTTATTGCCCTGGTTGTTATTCCTCTGTTAACAATGTTGTTTTTAAGAAATATTATAATGGCACTTATTGCCCTCATTCCTGTTTTTAGCGGGCTTTTAGGTATACTTGGTTCTTTTGCTGTCTTAGGTATGTCTTTTAACGCTCCTGGTGTTATATCATCAGTTGTTATTCTTGGATTGTGTATTGATTATGGAATATTTATGGTTTATTCCTGTCGTTCAAATGAAAAAACTGGTACAGTAACCGCAGTAATTTTGTCTGCACTTACGACATTGATGGGAGCAGGAGGGCTTTTACTTGCAAAACACCCCATGCTGTACTATGTTGGTTTTACTGTGTCAGTTGGAATTTTATGGGGCGTTATTGCAGCTTTGTTTATTGTGCCTGCATTTTATAAAATTGTATATAAAGGTAGGGGCGAATAATTATTCGCCATATTTACCAATTTAATATTAAAATAAGTTTAATTTGAGTATAAAATGAGAAAAGCTTTCTTTTTTGTATTTTTGTTGTTTTTGGTGGGATGTTCAACAACGAACCCATTTAAACAAGTGACACTGCAGGCTGTAGTTAATACAAATCCTATTCAGATAAAAGAGAATTTCGCAGGTAAAATACCTGATAAGCAGCAGATTGTTAACAGTGTTTATTTTGAGTACTATTGTCGTTCCTTTTATTCTCTTGGCTACTTTAAGAGGGATTTGACGAAAAACAGTTTTACTCTTGCTGCATTGAACCCGGCTGGAGTTAGGCTTTTTCAGATAACAGATAATAATGGCGAAGTAGAATATTCATGCTCAATAGATGAAATGAAGAAACTGAGTTCGTTTGTTAGCTATATTGCCGGCGATATAAAAAATATTTATTTTAATGACATACCTTCTGATAATGCGGTAATTAGCAAAAAAGAATGTAAAATAATATTTACAGAACCGCAGTCTGACGGTAAAGTTGAATATATCTTTGGTGGAGAAAAGAACTATTTACTGGAAAAGATTTTCTTGAAGAAAAGAAGCTGGTTCTGGTGTATTTTTCTGAACGATTATTATAAAGTGTGGTCTGTAGGTTATTATGAATACAAAAGCAAAAATGGCAAAGTATATCCTGAGAATATATACTATGAAAACAACGCCTTAAGTTATAAGCTGATTGTTAGGCTCAAAGAAATTATGTAGTCATTTATGGAAACTATGAACTGAGACCTTTATTG
>CAZVCD010000020.1:0-23214 GCA_964625675.1 uncultured Victivallales bacterium
TCTCCAATGAGAAAGGATTGAAAAAAATGAATGTTATAGCTGTGAATATAGTATGAACTTTTTGATTAATAAAAAGGTTTATCTAATCAGTATTACTTTTAGCTTCAAAGTGCTAAGCGAGTTTAATGTTATTTGTAAGTGAAGGATAAAGGAAAAGTCGTGATTACCAAAATAGAATTGAATGATGTTGCAAGTTATAAAGTTCTCACAACCATAGAGACTGATAAAAAGATCAATCTTGTCTATGGCCTTAACGGAACTGGCAAAAGCATTCTCTCTAATTTTTTATACGACAAAGCTGATAGAAAATTTTCAAAATGCTCAATTGAAGGATTAAATAATGAGGAAATTCTTGTATATAACCAAAAATTTATCCAGGATTACTTCTACGAATCAGATAACTTAAAAGGTATTTTTACTTTATCAAAAGAAAATAAAGAAGCTGAAGAAATTGATACAATTGAAATCAAACTATCAAAGGAAAAGAAAGATTCTGAGAACAAGATCTGGGAAATTAAGACAACATATACAGGCGGTGATAGGGTTTTGGAATTTTGCCTTGAAGGTCTAAGAGGGCAAAAAGATAAACTATTCAATCACATTTCAGGTCTTATAAAACCAGAAAAAAAGCCAGATAAAACTACTGATGAACTAAAAAAAGAAGTCGATTCCTTACAGGGTAAAAATGCTCAGCGCTGTAGCACAATTCCTACTATTGCTTTTACGGGACATCTAATTGAGAATGAACCATTATTTCAAAAAGCAATCGTTGGAAACGTAAACTGTACCGTAGCAGAACTAATAAATAAACTTAATAATTCAGACTGGGTAAAACAAGGAGAGACTAAATGCAGTTAACCAAATTTAAACGGACTATTAAAATCTTTATATGCAGTTTATTACTCTTATCATCAGGAATTATTTCTGCAAATACAAAAGCTGACTTCACCACTCCAACAACTTACACTGGTATAGCAACAGCGCTTTCATCAGTAGATATATATGGCGGGTTTGACAATGAATTTAAGGGGCTTATTACATATACACCTCTACCTGGCACCTTGTTTAAAGGTCCAATTTTGGATGCAAAAGGCAAAGTTATAAGAGAGGGAGATATTCTGATTAAAATGGATACTACCTATCGTGATGCTCAGGTTAGACAAGCTGCTGCTGCCGTAACTAAAGACAATGCTGCGTTAGACTCTTTAAAGGCCAAATATAGCAGATATATAAAAATTCATAAGGCACAAAAAGGGGCAATAAGCGAGCAGGATTACCTGGAAGCCAAAAATAATTATCTGCAGGCTGTAGCTCAGCTTGAAGCAGACAAGGCAGCGTTGATTCTAGCAAAAAAATTGAGAACAATCTGCACTTACTATGCCAGATTTGACGGTATTGTTGATGAGGTAACTTTTCCAAGTGGATACGTTGGTAATTTTGGGGTTTCAACACTAAAAGTTTCTCAACTTGTTCCAATCGCAATAAAAATTAAAATGTCGAGAAAAGAAGCGACTGCAGTAAACATTACGACTCCGATATCAGTTTATCCAATAAACAGCAATAAAGCAATAGGTGTTTACCATGGGCATGGAAGACTGATAAAAGATGGATTTGAGGTTATAATTACAAATTATATAGCAACTGATAAAACAAAGAAAAATAATCTTTTTTTTATCTCTAATCACCACATAAATACTTCACTCAACCACACATCAAGTATGTTTCAAAGAATAGTGGACT
This sequence comes from uncultured Victivallales bacterium, assembly GCA_964625675.1. GTDB lineage: Bacteria > Verrucomicrobiota > Lentisphaeria > Victivallales > GWF2-38-69. The sequence goes on from CAZVCD010000020.1 coordinate 1,741, forward strand.
TCTCTGTTCATTTCTTCCGTTTCTTCCGTTTCTTCCGTATTTTCCGTGGTTAAAAATCTTCGTGTTCATTCGTGGTTAACCTCTTCCGTTGTTTCAGTGTTTTCCGTGGTTAAATCCTCCCTCATTTTAGTGTAATTCGTTTAATTCGTTGATAAACTTTCTTGTATTTCTCTGATAACCCTTTATATTGATGTATTATTTACATCATATGATGTCTTTATTGCATCATAAACGACAAAAGAAAGGAAACAGTCAAATGCTGGAAATACTATTAGGTTCAAGGAGCTGTGAGCAGGTCATGCTTTATATTCTTGCACGTGATGAAGGATACACCCGCGAGATTGCCCGTTTTTTTGAAGTTGGCTACAGACCAATCCTCAACCAGCTGAATAAACTCGAACAGGGAGGGATTCTTCGCAGCAGGCCTGTGGGAAAAACCATTCTTTATTCATTCAATCCTCGCTGTCCATTTTTAAAAGAGCTTAAAGCTCTTCTGGATAAGGTAATGACATTCTGTCCTGATGACTTAAAGGAAAAGTTAATTATGAATAGACGCAGACCAAGAGTGAAAGGAAAACCTTTATGATACCTATCAGTAGAAGTCTGAAAAGGTCATTCGCGCTCAGTTAATGGTTGATTGTTGTTAGTAGATACTAGCTGCTCGCTACTCGTTAACTTCTTTTATGTTTTAACTTCTTTCTTATCCAGGCTGGCCTTTTACGACAATCTAATATTGCATATACCTTGATAACATGTTCTTCAATCTTGTAATATATGGCAAAAGGGAATTTTGTAGAAAGAGCTCTAAAGTAAGTAAAATGGATTCCATGAATACCTGCATAAATTAATAAGGAATCTATATCAGAATAGAGTGAATCTAGAAAATAGTTTCCTAAATACTCTGATTGCTTTTCATAAAAGAAATATCCATCTATCAAATCCTGCTTTGCTGAATTCAGTATTTGAATTTTCATTAAACAGAATCTCTAATATCTTTCTTTGCCTGTTCCCAGTCTACAAATGAATCTTTATTGTCTTTTATATCCTGTTCCCGTTTAAGAAGAGCATCCTTATGCCACTTAGGTGATTTTATACTTTCAGCATTATGGCATAGGTCATCCCATAAAAATTCCATTGTCTGAAGCTTTTCAGCTATTGTCATTTCTTCTAATGGTAGTATTATGCTCATTTTTTCTATTCCTTAATTAAAATCACTTATTTTATTAGTATATCACATAGCACATATTTTATCAATTTATTTTTTAAGTTAGCAAGTAAACAGTTGTTGGTAGAGAGGTAAGAGTTAAGAGGTAGGAGGTAAGAGATGATGGATGATGGATGCTGGTTGATAAGTATTATTCCTTTTCTGAACCCCCTTCTTAAACTTTTGCCACAAAAGCTTAAGAGCTTTAGTGTTTTTCGTGCCTTTCGCCGTGTCGGGCGTAGTTCACTTGAACGAAGACTGATGGTTAAAATTCTCCCTCATTTTAGTGTAATTCGTTTAATTTGTTGATAAACTTCCCCTGCACATGCCGGGCTGCAGTTGCAGATATCCCCGGCATATACAGCCTATTTTCCTACTTATTAACCTTCTGTTTATTCACATATCCCATTAACTCAATATTACTGGCAATTAACAAATATTCACTTATTTTTCTGCCGTCTTTGCCTATCCAGTTGTTGTTTGCTGACCTACCTGTTATCTGAACAGGCTGACCTTTTTTAAGGTTAGTCTTAGCAAACTTGAAATCTTCAACCTGGTATCTTGCACATTTGAAATACGAGACTCTGTCTTTCGACTCATTATGAGCGATTGAAAAACTATAGAGATTATTTTTTTCTCTGATGATTGCGTCTTCTGTTAAATTTCCGTTTATTACTGATACGTTCATTTTGAAATTCTCCTTATTATAATTTCGTATTGTTTAAATCCCATTTCATGGGTTTATATACCTATAAACTAAGTATTTGTTACCTCCTTTTTCTAATACTCAGTGTTCTTTTTTATTTTTCTTTTGTGAGGGTTTAGCTTGACTTGATTATACATGGTCTATTCCATTGACTACTGGTCATTAATTTTTTAATAAGCTTATATAACACATAAATAATCAGGTAAATATTTATTACTAAAGCTGCTGTAATATGCAACGGTGAATAAGCAGCAAGATAGAAAGCATTAATACATAGCAATGCTATGCATGTAAGCTTAAACATAGTTCCTATGTACTTTGTAAGGTTAATAAGAGCATATCCATAAACTAACCCTGACCCTACCAGAACTGCATAAATAATATATCTGTGAGTTCCTTTAAGAATAAGTGAAAGAGATCGGAGCATATATATAAGCTCACTGTTAATGATATAATAAATAAATAGACTAAGCAGCAAAAAAGTTATCAAAGGTATTAGTGAGCATGAGAGGTTACTGATATTTGAGCGATAGACTCTCTTTTGTTTTTTCTGTTCGAACTTCACAAAAAGATGTGCAAGAGAATTTTTCCATTTTCTTCCTGAGTGCCAGATAATCGAGCCCACTTTAAAGTTTGAACTTCTTCCTCCTTTTGCTAAATCAGTAAAAACAATCGGTTCAAGTATAAAATCTTTCTGCTCAGAAGTTGAAGTAGATTTATTGAGGTTTCCGCCCAGAGCAGATAAAGGGACTGTTCTGCTTGAAGAATGGCGTTTAACAATTTCTCTTCCTATTGATTCCGCAGCCCATTTGTTAGTCTCTGGATCACCGTTCTGACAGAATATTTTTATCTGCAGATTACCTAATATTGAATCAGTAACAGCCTTTTGTTTTAATTCGGCGAGGTAATTGGGAATATTCTGCGTTGCAAAAACGGTGCATGCTCTAACAGATCTGGCTGTAGTTTGAAATATCTGATCATATTTAGTAATGAAATAGTGACTCTCATCAGCAAATATAAAAACAGGTCTGGCTCTGTTTTTAGAAATAGCGTTCACATCCCTTCTCTCCAATGACTGCTGTACCATAAACTTTAGTACTGCTGCTCCGTATCTTCCAAGTTCCCCATGTTCTTTTATACTTAGATCAACAATCAGAATTTTTCCGTGCATACAATCTTCAGGTTCAAAATCTATTTTTCCCGAACAGAATATTTCTCTTATTTTTCCTCTTAGAAAACCATCGGCCAATGTAGTAAAAAATGATACTATGTTTGACCTTGTTCTATTATCCAGGTTAGGAAACTCGGTAAAGAAATATCTCTCTGTTAATTCGTAATCATATTTTAGCTTTTCATCTATACCTTTTTGTTTTACTTTATCAATTAGATTACTGCAGTATGAATTCTCACGGTTTTTTTTATCTTTCATCATTTTTAGATCATAAGGTGCTGTCATAATGATTTTTGTTATATTTGTGAGCGTCATTTCTTCATCTGCTAAAAGTAAGAGAGTTATGCTGTTTCTTAAGAGCTGTCTTCCTGCACGGTCCCAGTAAGCTTCACTTCCTTTGTTTTCATCACGAACAGATATTTCAGCAATCTGCATAAATACATTAACTATATTTTCTATATGAATATCACTGGTTCTGGTTGACTCATACTTCATAAAATCAAAATGAGTTTTTGAAATTAAAACCATGTCTTTTTCACGGTTTGTCTCTTTAAGATACTTTTTCCATGTATCAGCTTCATCCTTTTTTGCACATAGGACAATTCCGCCAAAATCATTTAAAAGGTATGATTTAGCTATTGTCTGCATAGCACCTGATGTTTTTCCTGAACCTACTGCACCGAATAGTTGAACACCCTCACATGCATCTTTGATTCGCAGATAATCTCCTTTTCCTGTAAGGTCTATTAAAGGATCATTTAATTTCCATTTTTTCATAATAAATAACCTGTTTATGGCCTGGATATAATTTAGGATTCTTTTTCTACAGCAGTTTCAGTTCCCCGGTTCTGTTCTGTATTGGGGAAAATCATATTTTCTGTTGTCTTTGACATTAGAAACTGATTTTTCATTTCAGCTATCTGCTGTTTTAATAACAAATTCTGCTGCTTTAGAAGAGATAATTTATCTGATGCAGTTAGGAGTGCTTTATTCTGCTGGGTCATCTGCTCTTTTGTATTCCTTAATATCTGCAACTGCATATTCAGTGTTTTATTCAGATCTTTTGTATTCTGATATTTATTGTCAAGTTCTGCATACAGTGGTACTGCATTTGCTATATTTTTTATGTTTTTATAAGCCTCATTTATTTCATAGGGTTTTAGATCAGGGTTCGGTACAGTATTCCAGTGCGGACTTTCAACTACACGGTATACCGTTCCTTTTGAATACATATCTCCTGTATTAGGATCTATATATCTGCCGTTATAATATCTTTCGAGTACCCCGTTTGTTCTTATTTCTTCAGTGTCAACTACAGAGCTTCCGGGAACACTGTTATATTTGGAATTATAAATTTCCACAACCTTCTGCTCACGAGGAGACATTTGATCAGGTGCAGATGCACATCCATTCAAAAAAAATCCCGTTAATATCATTGCACTTAGGTGGTATAAATATTTTATCATCTTAAATCTTTCTCCTTTTATCATCCTTCTGCGCCTCCTACTCTGGCATTTTCCAAATTGATCATATCTTTTACATATAAATAAAACTGAGTACCTGACGGACATGTTATAAAATAATTTGATTCCATTTCATTAATTAATGCCTGCTCTGCTACAATCTGTGCGGATGATCCTGCCGCACTGCTTAGTGCAGTTGATACACCTTTTCCTCCGGCACCTATCATATTTCCCGTGCTGCCTGAACCGCCGGGAATCAATGCTGCTCCCATCGCCGCTGCTGATGCTATTCCACTCACAGCTCCACTGCTTATTTGTGCAGCTATTTCTTTAAGTTTAACAGAGTTTCTTCTGTTGGTTACATAACCTTTAATCCCGTTGCTTCCGTCACTTAAATCCCAGTTCCTTCCATTCCAGTGACTGCCGTTTTCAAGAGCAAGTCCTCTTACTTTCAGCGCTCTACCGTTATCTTTATCTCCTGTACGCCATACAAGAGCCCATTTTTCAGATGTACGTATATGGTCTAGTAAAGGCATACCCTGGGTTTCTCCATGTACTTCCGTTCCGGCTGGGATCATCAATTTTCCATCATTATAAATATTTTCTGTTACAATTCCTATTATTGGAGTTCCCGAATTTGAAGATATGAGAGTTATAACAAGTTCACATGGTATTAATCTCCCATAGGGCAGAATATCTGTATAGAGTTTTTTTACTGATGCACCAGAGTTATATATATTCAGCGGCTGAATAAGTTGTGCAGTCGCACTTTTTTTAAAGTTTTCAACAGCTGTTTTTAATGATGATTTTTCAGCACTAACTAATCTTTTAGATAGAGCTTTATTTTTATTTTTCTGAATAGCTGTTTTACTTTTAAGTTTATTTATTCCTGCTGAATATTTCTTAATAGCAACCTTAGGATTTTTTAAAGATTTCCCGGATGAAAAATCGTCAAAATTAACACCATCCCATGGTTTTATGTCTGTTTGTAAATTTGATTCCATATCCTCATGGGGTAACTTCATTTGTTTTCCTTTAGAGTTCTGTATAAGCATTTTACTGATGCCCGGCGCCAAATAGACAATGCTTACAAAAACAAGTACAAACATTAAAACGAGTTTTGATGATGGTTTTTTAAGAAATTCTATAATATTTCTAATGTTCATTATGAAAACAATCCCCAGAGGATTCCGCCCGGTTCATTTGCTTCTTTTAATGATTTGTTGTTTAAGTTTGCTTTAGCCAGACTATCAGAGAGCCCGCGCAAAATACCAATACCCTCTCTCATTTCTTTAAGCTGTGATTTAATTGTGATCCATGATGGATTCTGTTGTTCTAATCCCAGATTAGTTTTGATTAAACCAATATATGTTTTCTTGGGAAATGGATTTTTTTTGTTTTTGTAGGCTTTTTCAAGCTTAGCAGTTGCACTGCCTATTTTATCAGCATTTTCAGTCAGATATTTTGCAGTTTGGAATAAGTTATCTTCATAAGTGTTAATTTTAGCTATAAGCACAGTAAGCTGGTCTCTTAAAACTCTTTTATCTGCTAATAATGTTTTACCACAGCTTTCTTTAACCGCTAAAGTTTTTTTATTATTCTTATCACTTAACAGAGCATATTGGTTCTTTATTTTATCAACTCTGTTTTCAGCATTTTTATTAATTTCATCTATCTGTTTTTTGTATTCATCAATAGTATTATGCTGTGTTAAAGTCAGCTGATTTTCCAGACTTCCTTTCTGTGTACTCAGCGATTTAATAGTTAAATCAAGAGCATTAATTGTATCTTCATAAAAAACACTTTTATCTTTTAGATTTTGAATTGTTTTATTCCGGCTTTGTATTTCTTTGTTTAAATCAGCTATCCGGTTTTCCAAACTTTTTTTATCCGATGTATATTTGTCGAGTACTTTGTTAAATTTATCTTTATCAGCTTTTTGTATATCAATAATATTTTCATTATAAGAAGAAGTTAAATACTGCTGTGTCTGAATAGATTTTTTCTCAAGCTGAGCTTTTAAATCTCTAAGAGTTTTATTATTTGATGTAAGGGAATCTATATTTATAGAGTCAGCCTTCAGTTGCTGCTGAGTTCTGCTAAGTGTATACTGAGCATCTTTAAGCTCTTTAGATAGATATTCTATTTCATTCTGCTGTTCTTTTGTTTTCTTATTAAGAACACTAATTGTTTTTACCCTGTCAAGTTTCAATTCAAGATTGCCCAGCTGCGTGTTTAATGAAGTGGATGCAAATACTGAACTTCCTGCTATCATTGCTCCGAGCGTTAATACTGATATTGTTTTTTTCATCTGTTTATTCTTTCCTTCTTTTTTAGTTATTGATTAATGATTTCTGTGATTCTATTTTTTGTAATTCTGCATTAACAGATATTATTTTTTTAGACAGCAGCGCAATCTCATTTTCTGAAAGAGATTCACTGTTCAGCCTTTTATTAATATTATTTATCTGCAGTATTAATTCATTTTCCTTCGCTATGACTGTTCTGTTAATATCAAGGGTCGTTTTTTTCTGATCAATTTTTCCTGCTGTCAGAAGAATAGTCCAGTTGTTGTCTGCAGCCATTTCATTGCGCCCTCCCGAGGATGTCCCGCTTACAGCAAACCATACAGGTGATTCTCCGTGTGAGGGTATTTCTCCTGATGCAACTGTAACGCTTGAGTAGTAAAGCTTTGTTCCTAAACGCGCTGCCAGTAAATGCGGGTCATAGACAAGTGTTTTAGATGTTCTGTTTTTGAGAATAAGCTGAAATACGACAGTATCATCAGCTTTAAAACGATATACATTTTCAAGCAGAACATCATAACTTGAATATTTATAAAGCTGTTCCGGGTTTGATAACTCAACATTCTCATAATATTCAGGATATTGTTTCTTAAGGACAGGATATAAACGGGCCTTTTCAATCAGATCACGTATTACAGAGGGAGCTGCGGCAGTTGGTTGCTCGTTACTGCTTAAGTTTCTATTACTATTTGCAAGTTGATTTATATTATTAAATGTAACTGAAGAATAAGCCTCATCAGTTGATACTGCAGTCAGTTTTAAGACATATATTTTATGATTATAAACTATATTTAAACTCCCGTCCGCTTTCTCTTTTTCCGACTGCAGTGAGAAAAAATATGATCCTTTATTGTATGTAATAACAAAACCTGCATTTGTCCCGGCCTCTACTGCAATATTCGCTCCCTGAATTGCACCCAGCTCTGCAGGAAACATCAACGTTGTTGTTCCTGTATTTTTTTGGGCTACCTTTATCTCGTAAATTCTCGAGCTGTCAAGAATAAAATTTTTAATTTTAGCTGAAAAAGCATATGGCTCAGATAAAAATAATACTGCAGATATACATATTATTATTGTTTTCATTTTCATTTTAACTGATTTCCTTTAGACGTTTAGTCATGATTGAATACCAGCTTACAGCATAAGGAAGTCTCAGGTTTTCCCCCAGCTTCGGGTTTCTGACCATTTTTATATCCAGAATAAATTTAAAACCTTCTGTGTAGCTTTGTGACTCATATACACCGCCTCTTATTAGCTGTCCTTTGATTCTAGCCATGACATATCCATCTGATTTTTTCAGCAGATCTACATTAAGAATTTCACATTTTTGGTGTATTTCTCTTTCTTTGAATTCATATACTATTTTCTTATTCTGCTTTATTATTTTTTTATACACATTCTTAAGGTATAACTGAGCAAGCTCCTTAGGTTCATCAAATCCGTTCGGGTTTCGGTTCAGTAAGGCTTTTGCTGCCTGTTTTGCTATATGTTCATGCATTTTTACTGCATGCTGATAGCTTGTTGTAGGAACTTTAAAGAACCCTCCTGCTTCATCCATTATTACAACATGCTCTCTGTTATTGATTGAAACCCAGTATGGAATCGGCTCGAGTATCGCAACAAAAAACAATAAGACTGATACGTAAAACCAGAATCTGGCCGCCATAAGGTTATTAGGAAAAACTCTTACAGGATTATACCGCTCAAAAACTGACTCTTTTTTAATGCCTTCCTCTCTGATTTTTTCTTCTCTTTCCTGAGATATATAATTTTCATTTTCCTCTTCCACTATTTTTTTTCTAAACATATTTGCCTCTATTTTCTTAACATATTACCCCACAATGTGGGTTTAAAAGTAACTGATTTTTTCTATTTATTTTCTGAGATTCATTAATCCTTTAGCTGCCTGACTTATCATTCCCGCGCCTGAAGATGCAGGTGCTGCACCGGGCATCGCGGCTTTTGCCCCTTCCATTCCGGCTTTACTTCCCGCCGACAGAGCATTAACACCACCGTTTGCCAGGGAAGAAGAAGTAAGTACAGAACTCATTACAGAAGAAACAGGATTACCGCCATGAAAGAGACCCATTATCAGAACAACACCTACTACATTAAATACGACTATGCCTATTAGAAAATAAAAGCACAGCGTAAAGGCCAGTCCTATTGAAACAACAGGTAAAGCTGTGGTGATTGATGCACCACCGATCACTGAGGCACCCACACCGTAAGCTTCAAGTGCCGTCACAACTGCAGAACTTGTAAGACTGTTGCTGATGATGAGGTCCCATCCGGAAAACAGAATCATATCTGTAAGGTTAAAACCTATCGACCAAAGGATAATCCCAAGTGTTGTCATAATAAATTTTACACCGATATCGGATGTTTCTTTTATAAGCAGCAGCGACAACAGCAAAGGTGACAGAGCTATGAGCACATATAATGCCACCCTCTGTATAAATCCTAAAAATGTTCTTACTATTCCAGATAATGCGAAAGAAGCTTTATAAAAGACCTTTGTTACTTTTGCCGCTACATTAAATGTGCCTTCATCTCCCGCGATTCTTGTCTTAGCCCATTCATTCATTCCCTTATCAATTTTAGCTGATACTTCACTGCTTGAAAATTTTATCGCATCCGCAGTTCTTAATACAGCTCTTGGATATCCGCTGACACATGCAACTACCAGAGCAATAAATACGATTGACTGGAGTAATTGTTTTTCACCGCTGAACAAGCCTCTTTTAAACATCAGCACTGTAGCGACTATAACTACAGGGTATGCAATAATCATTACCATATCCCTGATTTCCATAGCCATATTAACGGTAGACATAGTTATATAACCTCCTCTTCCTGTTTTCTGAAGTAATCAGAAATAGTATCGCTTGCCGGGTATTTTACTTTCTTATCAAGACGATCAGCTTCAGCTATTTTCTGTTGTCTGAGATCATCAATTTCATCATCTACTGAGCGGGCCTGGTCTGCACATGCTTTTTTAGCCAGATACTGTCCTCTTAAAGATGCCTCTTTCGAGATTTCATAGTCAATTTGTTTTTCTATCTGAATTACTCTGTCTATAGCAGTTTTGTACTGTGTATCTGTATTAGCAGCAACTACATCTTCAGCAGCTATAACTAATTCTCTATTTAGTTCTTCCAGAAGTCCAATCTGCTCAATACCGGCTTCATCTGTATATCCGTGCAGTTTATCCCTGTACTGTGTATATTGTCTAAACCCATCCATCGCGATCATATCAGGAGTAAGTTTCTCAACTCCCTCAGGTTTGTCTTTCTGAGCAAGAGTAAGAGGATCCAGGTATGACACATATTTCCTTAATACTTCTGAATTGTTGATTATTTTTTCAGGCATTTTATCAATATTTTTTAATATTGATTTTACAGTAGAGTCTTTCCGGTCAGCTGTTCTCTGAACTTTTGAAAGTATATCAACTGTAAGAAAATCCTCCCATTCCCCATGAAAGGAGACTAAACTTTCTGCTTTGTGAAAAGTATCCATAGCTGTCGTATTAAGTGATTGTAAATGAGCTATCTGAGTCTGAAGCTTTCTAAGTTCTTCAATTCCGTTCTGGACATACTGCACTTCTTTTACATCCTGTATCTGATCTTTAATCATTCTATACCCCTGTGCAATATCAAGTTTCGCTTCAACAAGAGGGGCAAAAAAAACAAATGCATAAGCAGGCAGTGATATTACAGATATACAGCTTAGAATTAATATTTTTTTTACTTTTTTCATGTTATCTCCCTCCATTTCCTATCTCCCTCCAAATAATAACTGCAACGCTATCTGTCAATGACTCTCACATTCACATAATGTTCCGATATTTTAGATCCCTCCTGATCTCTGCCGTAGACAGGTAGTGAGACAGTACGGTATCGGACATCTCTTCCACGCTTGAGTAACGCTTTTTGTTTTTGCAGGTTTTCCTGAGCCCAGTACTGCCTTTTAGCTATATCTGAACTTCCTAAATCATAACCTCTGTCAAAATCAGACCGTTCAGTTGAACAGCTGCTTAAAAATCCTATTGATACAACGCTCAGAGTAGAAGTTAATAATTTTAATATTTTAGATTTCACTTATGCCGCCCCTTTATCTGCAGTTTTCATATTATTATTTCGCTTAATTATTTTAGTTATTGTTTCAACAAGATCTCCTTCTGCAGTTTTCAGATCTCTTTCCCGTTTTTCGACATCCTCACCTTTTGTCGATGCTACATAGAGCATTTCAGGAGATGTAATATTTTTCACCGTTCCGAATTTCGGTTTTGGGACTTCATCAGTCCAGTAGGTAAAACAGGCAAGTTTCTCCTTTTCCGGCTGAGGATACTCTGTTATAGTATCCCTGAGTACCTGAGGCATATAAATACTTTTACCCATGTCGTTAATGTCACTTCTGTCCCTCTGCGCCAGAAGAATAAACTGTTTACAGTTACCGATAATTGTTGCTCTGATATTTGACTGTTTAAATTTTTCGTACTGCTGAATTATTGTTGTTACAAGGCAGTTAAACTTACGCATCTGTGCGTATCCTTCAGAGATTATCTTTTCACCGCCTTCAATGGCAAGGAGTCTGCCGGCCTCCTCAAATATGATTCTTTTTTTAGAGCCTCTCGGAAGTGTAAGTATATGGTTTCTGATCATATTATTAATTAAAAATGCTACTACAGGTTTCATGTAATCTGCTGATTCAGGTATCATGCCTAATTCAAAGTGAGCTATTTTACCCTTTAATTCTATATTTGTATGACCATCAAATATTTTACCTGCATCTCCTCTTCCACTTCTCCATTGATTCAATATTGTCAGGATATTTTTTATTTCTTCTTCTGTGTGCTGTACTCTATCCGGCACAGTTGATATAACATCACATAGCTGACCGTGAGTAGGATAATCTTCTGATTTATACCAGGCGTGCGCTGCATTTCTCAAATCTATTTTCCGTGTTTGTATAAACCTTGAAATCTCTTCTTCAGATATTTGATCTAATATTCCGCAAGCGTTGCTTTCTCCGGCATTGATGTTATCTCTGAATTCAACCCAAGCTTCAGTTGCATCAGCATTTTTTGGCATAAACCTTTTACGGTATTTTTCTGCAGCAACTGCACGCTTTGCTATTTGGGGTATCAGCTGTTCATTGCTTCTTGACCATTCACTAAACGAATCATTATAGGCCGACTGTATATAATGAGTGAGCATAGCTCTTCTTATTCTCATTTTATCTTCATCTCCGATAGTTCCGCACATCTTAGCAACAAGAGCTGATGCAGATGAAATAAAATTATTTGTAAGAGGTAACCCTCCTGTATCAAAGTAGTTGATTGTAAATTCACCTGAAGGATTTATCGTTAAGGTTTCCTCTCCCATTATTTTGACCCATGTTCCATAGGAATTTCCTTCTTCGATAATACAGCTAAAATCATAAAAACATTCAGTCTGTGTAAGAAGGTCAATCATCGTTGCTGATTTTCCCGATCCTGACATACCGAAAACACTGTACATCTGCGGTGTGCCGTTGATAAAATTTTTAACACCTACAACGTTGTACATTGAACCGTCATAAATAGCTTCAGCTCCTTTAAGAAGTCCTGTATATGTTGAACTAAATGGAAGTCTGTCAGAAAGATATGTATTTTCAGCAGGAAGTCTGTAATCTTCCTTTGTGTTAAAAATCCACCCCGGTGTAGCAATATGACGAAACTGCAGTTGATCTTCAGTCCTTCCGAGCTCATAGAAACCAGCTCCGGAGAGTGTTTCTATTGTTGATTTAACCGAGTTTACTTTTGCTGCAAGCCTAGTCTGATCAGTATCCCATAAATGCATTATATAATGAGCTTTGAAAGGAAATGTTGTTCCAGAGGCATAGTTAAGGAGTCTTGTCCTTTTCGTTTCAATAGAAATAATATTATCTTCATCTCTATTATCCTGTGACATTTCAGTTCTAAGTCTTTTTATATCTGTTTTAAGTTCGCTGCCTGCTTTAGAGAGCGGTATTGGATAAATATTAACCGTTATCCGAAAATCAAGTATAGGAAGAGAGGTCAATTCATAAAACTGGCACGGATATGTAGAACTTCCCCATCTTTCCAAAAGAATTATATCATGAAAATTTCCATCCTGGTAAAACCCGAAATTGCTGTCTATTTTTCTTTTTTTATTCCCTTTAATCCCTGATGTACAGCATAATTTATAAATTGATTCTTCCTGCCAGCAATAGGAAGGATCATCTCTTACTTCTCTTTCATTCGTTTGGTAATGAAGCAGATTCTGATATGGATCTATTAATGACCTGCTGTGAAATCCCGGATTAAAATATTCGTAGAGGTGGAGAAAATGCTCTTTGTCTCCCATTGGGTTTATATCAATACTACCATTGTCTGAACCGAATATACTTCGCATTTTTGTATGAAAGTTTTCAAGGATTCTCTCAGAACTTTTCAGGATCCCCTTATAGCTTATTAACAAATCTTCAGAACCCAGATTTAGTGGGACTTTTTCTTTGATTGGAAATGAAACATAAATACAGCAGCTCTCCCTTCTAAGCTTTCTGTTTTCAATCATATTCCAGTAACGATTGAATCTCTCTTTTCTATTTTTATATGTCCATTTATTTTTTGCATACTTTTGAGTATCAGCATCATATTGCAGCAGCTCCTGTTTATAGTCAGAATCTACACTCCAGCAAACCTGAATCCTTATATCAGCAGATGTCTGATAGGCTGTTCGAAGCAGACTGTTAATTTTATTATGATATTTGTTCTTCACATCATTTGCCGCTGTTCTATAGTCGGGAAAATCCAGTTTGAAACCTTTGGCTATATAACCTCCTTTATCAAGCTTGTTCCATATAATCAAATCATTCTGAAACCACCCTGCAGTGGGTTTAAACTCATTGAACAATGTCTGTATTATATTCATTTTAGATTTTTCCTTTTCTCTCTATAGTATGGATTGATGCTTTTATTTTCTTTTTTAACATCATCATCCGACCCTAAAATTAAACCATGAAGCAATGCTTTCTGATACCCGGGCGGTCTGCCTTTTAAAAACAACAGAACATAAATGTAACTAATTACAGGTGGTGTTATTACAACACCGATTAAAGACATAAAACTCCATCCATTCATCATTCCGTAAAACATTAATAAAAAAGAAACTATAACTCCGCCGACAATAAATAAAGCCTGATTACCTTCTAGTCCTAGTGCATTGCCTTTAGACTCTTTGACTGAATATGTAGCAGTAACTATTAATTCGACTTCTTTATAATCATCCATAATTAAATATCAAAACTTGCACTTGTAGTTGCTTCACCAACACCGAATGCATAAAATATTACTGTGACTATTGCTACTGAACCTGCTATTAAACCGGCACCGATTAACATTGTTTTTCCTGTTTCTTTTTCACCTTTTGACAATTTTACACCACCTGCAATAGCTATACCCAATGCAAATAAAAATGCAAAAATCATCATTATCCCGGCTACTTTACTAACTCCTTCTTTTAACTGACTCCCTGCTTCGCTTGCTTCTGCAATACACGGCATAGTCATTAAAGCTGCTACTGCATATAAATATCTGTTATTCAGATAATGCAGCATCTTAGGTATCCCTTTTATTATTTTTATAAATTGGTTTCTCTTTTTTGTATTATACATATTTCTTTGCCTCTAATATTTCACTTTCACTAAACGGGTGATTTTTGATATAATATTTAACCTGCCCCCGGGTATAGTTGATACCCTCATCATTCAGAAAACCTGCTATCCTGCTTAAATTTATTCCTTTACCTTTTAATACAGCTAAAACACCTCTTAACTCTTCTATAGGAGGACGCATTTTTTCTGCAACTGCTGAAAGTCTAAGCTTTTCTATCTGGGCACTTCTCACTACTTTGGATCCTTTCATTTTAATTTTCGTTTTTTTCAAGAATTATAAATTTCTCACCTTTTTTAATTTTTTCTATTTTATTTTATATTTTTAATTATTATAATACAGGTAGCAGCGTAATCTTTTTAAAGATATCAGTTATATAATTACTTGGAGTAATGTTTATGAAATTCTATCATAAAGAGTTTAAAGCAATAAAGAAGGAAAAAAAGATCAGAACTAATTATATTGCCGGACAGATGGGAGTTACCACCAAAACCATCTGGTCATGGGAGAATGCTCACTCAGTCCCTATACTTAGAGATATAAAACTTCTTTCACAGATTCTAGAAGTCAATACCTCACAGATTTCAGACTATAAAGAAATAACTGAAATTTCAGATATTCTTAGATCATCAAAAAACCAGCTTCTGTTGGAAAACATTAAACATATAGATAAAGCACTTAATAACATTAAACACCTTGCTGAATTTGAAACATTCAATGATCTTAAATCGAGATATATTGAATACAGACTTGAAAATAGAATTCTGAAAAACAGAGCGGATAAATTTGAAGGAATTGTAAATTCGCTGTCACCTTTGGTATATATTAAAAACAGTAACAGACAGTTTAAATTTGTTAATAATTCATATATAAGGCATACCGGTATTATCAGAGAGGAAATAATTAATTTTAATAATTCTGATATTTTCGGGCTTAAAGAAATACATGAAATTGCAGAGTATGAAAAAGTAGCATTTGAGCAGAAAGAAAAAATCAGTAACAAGAAAATTACTATTCCACGATCCGGAAGAATAGGCCTGCTTTCTATTGTTCCAAATTATGATAAGAACAATAAGGTCATAGAAATAGTATGCAGCATAAAAGATATTACGGATATATCTACAGCGAATAAACGGAGGGAACAACTTGAAACAGCAGTTAACAAACTTAGTGAAACTATATGGATAAAAAGCCTGGCTGAAAAGGAAAAATACATTTTTATGGGTGGAGGTTGTGAAAAAATATCGGGAATACCTCAGGATGACTTTTACAAAACTCCTGAAGGATGGAAAACTCTCGTTTTAAAAGAAGATCTGAAACTTTTTAAGTATGACAAAGATACAAACTTTATTTCAGAAGGAGAATATCTGGTCAGAATACGTAATACTAAAAAGGAAGTAAGATACGTCAGTGTCAAAGTGTTCAGAACAAAAGATGCAGATGGAAACCCACTCTATTATGGAATTGACAAAGATGTAACCGAAGATTATGAAAATAATATTATAAACACAACAATGGTAAAAGCTTTAGAGAAAAGTAGCATGTCATTCTGGCTTGGAACCTTCACTGAAGGAAAAGAAAAGATAAGTAAAAATTTAAAATACACCAAAGTAACTAAAAATTTAGAGAATATTCATTGCGTAAATCTTGATTTATTAAATGCTGATTGCCGCAACTGGTTAAATTCAGTTTACTCGAAAGATATAAATAAAGTAAATAAATTTATTTTCAGCACCGGAATAACGAATTCAAAAAGCATTGTGTACAGAGTTGTTATGGAGGATAATTCATTAAAATGGGTATCATCCACTATCTATAAACTAGCTGAAGATATTTATTTTGGTACAATCGTAGATATAACAAAACAGAAAGATTTAGAAAGACGTAATAAAGCTGCTTTAATTACCCTGCATGTAGCAGAAGACAGCGTATGGCTGACAAGAGAGAATCAGGACGGTATTGTAGAAACTATTTTTTCAAATAAAGCAAGAAGTCTGCTTTATAATACCACTAAAAGCAGAATTCAGAATAATGAGTATTTCTGGAAGGATTACATTCACCCCCAGGATAGGAAGCGTGTTTTAGCTAAGGTTTTATCAGGTAATAAAATTCAGTACAGGATTATTGTTGATGGTCAAATAAAACATATTGAAGAAACAATATTTAATAAAACAATCTTCGAAATTAAATACAAGGGGGGAATTCTTAGAGATGTAACTGAAAGATATGAGATTAAAAAAGGCAGAGAAAAGTAGAGCGACTCAAGTTAATGATAAATGAGGACTAATACAAACAGCCTTACAATAGGCAACGCTTTAATAGTAACTGTCAGATCAAGTCGCATTTTTACAGCTTATGAAACATCAAATGGATTGATTAATTCAACACCACTTCTATCCATATCCTTTGTGTTTCTTGTTACTACTATCATTGAATGAGTAATAGCAGTACAGGCGATTAATGAATCTATAATCGGCAATGCCCTTCCTTGCTTTTCAAGTTCACTCTGTATGTGACCCCAATTTTCTGCAACTTCTAAATTAATATCTATAATTCTATCTACAAATCTTATTTCAAGTCCTTCAATCCAATCTAGTAATTTAGCTTTTTTATTTGAATTATCAGGTAACTTAGATGTACCCTTCCTGAGTTCACCAAAGCTTAAAACGCTGATATAAAGGGAATCTTCATTTTTAGAATAAAACCAGTCTTCTACATTCGGGTCTGGTTTATCTCTTATAAGTTCTGATAAAACGCAAGTGTCAACAAGAAATTTCATAGTTCAATATCTCTCCCCATATCTTTACTTCTGGATATATCTAAATCAACCTTCGGGGCTTTTTTGAAAAATTCCCTCAAGGTTTCTTTTCTTTCAAAAACTTTCTTATATTGTTCAATAGGAATAATTGCCACGCAATCCCTGCCCCTTTTAGTTACAATTTGAATATCACCCATTTCCGCATTATTAATATCCTCAGAGAATTTACTCTTAGCCTCCTGCAACTGCCATGTTCTATTCATATTAGCACCTCTATTATATTGAATATACTAACTAGTCTGTCTAGTTAGTTATTATAATTCATATTCTATTAAATGCAAGAGTTTTATTGATTTGATAAATGATAAAACGTTATTGGCAGTTTACAATATTTGTGCTCAAAGCTGAATCCCTATAAGTTTATGGACATCGGAAAGTCGATAGCGGACCTGACCGCAAACGGCCTGAGAAGCTCTGCCTAGAACTCCTCTTTTTTCCATGCGGTCAATGCTTTTAGTACTCTTGTAACCAAAAGTTACAGCTGCTTCTTTTTTTGTAATCAGACGCTCCGACATAGATTGAGAAGACCCGGAATGTTTCAATTGATAGATTGTTTCTGTCAACTGTTCGTTCGATAAAACCTGAGCTTTTACAAGATTTTTAAGATAATCTTTAACTAGAAAGACTGTCTGATCATTTACTTTGCGACTTGCAGTGTTCATAATTCTACTTCCTTAGTTCTTGAGCAAATACACTATCAGCATCAGGGTAATAGAAAATAAGAATTGGACTGCAGGAGTATTGGGAAGTTTAATACTGGTTCCTATGTCTTGTCTAAAATTCATGTGACCTTCGCAATGTTATGTGTCTTTGGCTACGTTAATGTGTCTTTGGCTGTGTAATTGAGTAAATTAAAAATATACTATTATTCTAATCATGCAAGAGAATTTTAAATAAAAATTTATAATTTGTTCAAATTTGAAGTAAACCGTGTCATATAAGCATAGACAAACTATTCTATTTTAGGATAAAAAATATAGTCTATCTTATTTAAATGCTTCGCTGATAATATTCTGAATAATGATTACTTCATTATCGCTTAATTCTGAAAATTCTTTTTCCCTGCGATTTTTACCTAAAGTTCCATTATTCTGGTGTATAAAAACAATCAGTTTTTTTATAGTATTATCAGGCATATCCAATATATTGCTTATTTTTTCTATAGCCCGGTCATAACCCATTAAATATTTGAGTTCTTCCGGAAAATCTATATCAATTGTTTCTTCAACACACGAATAGATAAACTCACAAGCTTCTGTACAATCAAAATAACTATATAAATCAGATGTTTGGTTTAAAACATCCACATTCATTTTTTCCGTGCTTTTCCATTCAATTAAATCCATCAATGACAAACTATGATTACGGAGAGTATCTCTATATTTTTCTATATGCTTGAGCATAGAACTTGAAATAGGAAAAAGCAATCCCGGTGGTGAAAATTTTCTTTCAGAAAGAATATGATGAATTAAATAACGGTGAATACGCCCATTGCCATCTTCAAGAGGATGAATATAAACGAATCCAAATGCAATTGCTGCTGCCTGAAGCACAGGATCAAGCTGCAGGCTAATTTCATTATTAGCACCAATCATTGAATCTATCAGCATTTTTAAATCATCCGGTCTAGCTCCGATAAATTCAGGCAGAGGATTTCCATCACTATCTCTTTCACCCAAAAATACTCCATCTTTTCTAAGCCCTATCTGAGTGAATCTCTTATCCTTAATAAGAGTATTTTGAAGGCGGATTATTTCGTTTTTAGTAAGAGGAAATTTCCCTGCCTGGGATACAGCTTTACCCCAACGGTCAATCCTGCTTACAGTAGCCCTCTCCCCTTCAATTTCAAAACTGGCCTTGCTATCAGACAACAGCATAAAACTAGCTGCCCTGGCAACAAGACTTTTAGATACACAGCCTATTAATGAAGCTGCTTTTTCTTTAAGATTAAGCTCAATAAACTTTATAAGGGTTGGAGTTTTGCGGATAACCGGAGAAAAATATTTAGATCCTAAAATATTATTTCTTAATCGATAACGTTTATGATATGTTCCAATACTAACAAAATATAATTGATCATCAAGTAAATCTACTATTTTACATTGGGTACAATCTGGAATATTTAGCTGTGGCTCTCTAAACCATTCATATAGAAACCATATTTTCCTCGCATAAATACCTGTAGGTTTTGATAAGACATAATTTTCAATATCAATGCTGTTCAATGCAGAGAGTATTCGTTTTAGACTCAGCAAATCAAAATTTTCATGCTTAAGAGCAAAAACTAAATGGTCTATATCCTGGTCACCGGGCCAATACCTCTTATCATAAATAGAGCAATCATTTTTATGAATTATATTGCCTCTGATATGCTTTATTGATACATAGGAAGGAATTCGAACATAAGATCTGACTCTATACTTTTTAACTAAAAAGGAATACCCTGCCAGCAAAGTATCATCCGGCATCAATTCTCTCTGAAAAATTTTGCATGCCCCCATAATATACCCTAATTCATGTCGAAAACTTATTTTATTTGTCGAATTATACCTATAATATAGAGGGTATGTCGAATTATACAAACATATTATATATACAAATAATTGAATTTAGTATTAAAGAAACTAAAAACTCGGCAGTTTTTCAGCTTCTTTTTTGATAACATCATCTTTAAGATGAATATAATACTTCTGTAAAGTTCTAATTGAATCCCCTGTAATAGCTGAGAGACGGACAATGTCCATTGAGTTTTTTACACACTCTGTAATGAATGTATGCCTGAAGCAGTGAAAACCTGTAATTTCATCTTCTACTTCATTATATTTCAAATGTTTATTATGCCGCCCTTCAAGGTCAGGCTTAACGCCGGCTTTAATAAAAATTTTCTTAATGTCACTTTTTATACCATCGGGATTTCTTGAATATCTTTCCTGAATTTTAACTAGAAGATAATCACTTCCTCCTCTGCCCTTTTTTAACTCATTAATTTTTAATTCAAGCTTTGGAGATAAAGGTATTGATACAGTTTTCTTAAAGGCTCTTGTTTTAAATGGAACTGTCTTAATAATACCTTTAATGTTCTTATGTTGCAGGTGAACACAGTCTATCAGTCTTAACCCTGTATATATTCCAAAATATATTAAAAGCTCCATCTCATCCTTATGCAAAAGGTAAAAGTTATCATCATCAAATACATATAAAATATTGTTTATTTCTTCTTTGGACAGGAGTTTATGCTTTTTCTTATTCTCCTCTTTTCTAACTACTGATTTCCAAACATTTTTATTATTAGATATGATGCTGAATATAGTCTGTAATGCTCCAATGTGGTAATTATATGTGTTTCCGGATAATTGTGTGTTATTGCAGGTTTTATAAGTATTCCACAAATACAGTGCATACTCGAAAGCTATATCCTTAGTGATTTCCTCCACATTAGTGATAATCTTATGATTGTTTTTAAGCCATGTTAAAAAAAGGTTATACATTCTTTTGTAGTTATTAAGGGTTCCTGATGATGTATTCTGCTTTCTTCCGGGACTTTCATGAAAGGTATTATAACCTTCATCAATATCCACACCCTTTACGACATTAGCAGCCGTTCTGGCTTTCTGAACCTGGACAACAAGTTCTTCTGTAGTTTGAGCATTAATTACGTTCTGATGCTCTCTTCTGAACTCTGCAGCGTTTTTAAGAGCCTGTTTCTCTTTTTTAGTTTTTAGGCTTTTGACAATAGACTTTTTGTTAATTTTTATCTTTAGATAATAAAGACCGGATTTCTTATCCAGGTATATACTTCCCTCACCCTTTTTTCTTGCCATCAAATATTCCCCCTGTACCATGTTTGTCTAAGTTTGTCTTACATTGTACTACAGATGAGAGATACTTCAAGCCAAAGATCAAGTAAAGGTCAAGTATTTTGCAGTTTTCGTACCTAGTTGCGCCACGTTGACATCGTGGAGGTCACAGTTCCGCCGTGCGGAATAAAATTAGAGCTTGTCACGCTAAGGCGTGATTCTGTTACGCCCACCATTTTTTAATGGTATTTTGGTCTCATTTTTACCTGTTTGTCCATATGTAATGCCCCCGTTTTCTTGGACAGGTAGTATAAGTGTATGATTGCCTGAA
>CAZVCD010000021.1:0-23125 GCA_964625675.1 uncultured Victivallales bacterium
ACAGGTTGTCTCTAATTCTAAAGAAATTTAAACGTGTTTTCTCACGGATTCACGTACATGTAATACATGGGTAGCTAAGGCATTAGAGTATTCCGAGTACAATGTAAATACATATTTTCTCACTACACAAAGTGCGCTTGAACGCAGCATTTCGCATATTACTGAAAAGAATTAACATAAACTAATTTACTATTTACTATTTCTGTTGTTTTTTTAGAAGAAGTATTTCTTGTCGAAGCTGTGTTGATTTTTTAATTATTTCCTTTTTAGCTTCCGTATCAGTGGTATTTGGGCTTTGCTGGATAAGGCTTTTATTTTCTTGTTCTAGGCGATGAAGTTTAATTGTAATAATGCTGGACGTTACAGATTTATCAAAATCATAATTGTCAGGACGTTTTTCCGGATCTGTAAGGCTTCGCGATAAATCACTGCCTGGATAATCGTTAAGCAATAGACTTAGCTCATTATGAATATTTTCCCATTCTCCGTTTAGTGTGAGTGAGATGGCAAGATTAAGGGCTTTGCCTATTATCGAATCGCTAATCATTTCTACCGGAAGTTCTTCTTCAAGTCTTCTGCCAACCGTTCCGTTAAGTATGGATAGTTCGAGCAGTTCTTTTTCTGCACGTGCTATTGCGGGGTCGACAGTTATTTCTATTATTTGTTTTTTGAGTATCGTTTGTTTTGTCTGTGGTTTATCTTTGTAATATTTTTGTTTATTAAGGTTGTTCAATTCTTCAAGCATTGCTTTTTCAGATATGTTTAAATGTTTAGCAAGCAGTGACGTATAGGTAGATCTTACAATATTGCTGCTTATTTTAGAAACAGTAGCTAATATTTCCTGAACAAGCCGGTTTTTATCAAATGGGGAGGAAATATCATAGGTTCTTGATAAAGTATCAATCATAAAATCTAAAAAATCCCTAGCATTGGTTACATATTCAACGAGAGTTTCTTTTCCGTTATTCTGAAAAATTGTATCTGGGTCAGAGTCCGAGGGAAGGGTAATTATTTTTACTTCTATGTTGTTTGAAAGCAATATATCCAGTGCCTTAAATGTAGCCTTGATGCCAGCTGTATCACCATCAAAACAAATGAATATTTTATTTGTATAGCGCTTGAGAAGTCTTGCCTGATCTTCTGTAAAAGCAGTGCCTTGAGGGGCAACAGCATTATTGTAACCAGCTCTATGCATTGCAATTACGTCTATCTGACCTTCGCAGAGGATAGCAAAATTATGTTTTCTTATGCCTTCCCTTGAAATAGGAAGTGCATATAAAATATTACCTTTTTTAAATATAGGAGTTTCCGGACTGTTAACATATTTTCCGCCGGTAGGATTGGGGTCTATTGTTCTGGCGCTGAAAGCAATAACTTTACCCTGTTCGTTCCATATTGGAAATATTATCCGATTGCGAAACCTGTCATATATTCTATTGGATTCGGCTTTACTTACGGCAATGCCTGAAACAGTTAACTCTTCTTCTGTATATCCTTCCAATTTTGCTTCTTTTATAGCAAAATCCCATGAATCAGGTGCAAATCCCAGCATAAAACTTTTAATTATATCTTCCGGCATTCCTCTTGATTTTAAATAATTTAAGCCGTTGTTTCCTTCATCTGAAAATAATATTTTAGAATAGTCTATAGTCAGTTTCTGATGCAGTGTATAAAGCCGTTCCCGCATGTTCGTTCTTTTTTTATCTTCCGGCGTTTGAGCTCTATCCTGTGCCTCCGGTATGATAATGCCGTATCGGGATGCTAATAAGTGTGATGCGTTAACAAAATCAACGCTTTCTTTTTCCATAATGAATGTAAAGACATTTCCACCTTTGCCACATCCGAAACAATGATAAGTCTGTCGCTCTGGTGAAACTATAAATGAAGGGGTTTTTTCCTGATGAAACGGGCAGAGGGCCTTCCAGCGGTTTCCATTTTTCTTTAAAGGAATATAACTGGAAATAACTTCATAGATATCAGCCCTATCTTTGATTTCCCTAATACTGTCTTCTGGTATATATCGGCTCATTTTATTTAGTGATCTGGTGATTTAATAATAGCCCATCTATACAGTGCTATACTGAAGCGGGCTGATTATAGATTATCTGCATTATCTTTTTATATTTCGTTTAAGCGGGCAATAATCTGTTTTCTTTGGGGATCAAATATCGAATTATTGTTTGTGAGACTTATAAATTTACGATAAAAGAAACGTGCTTTCTTAGGTCTTTTGAGATAGTTGTCACAAAAAACACCTAGATTGGCAACAATTATTGGATTATTAGGTGATAGCTTATAAGCTTTAGTTAAATTTTGTGCGGCCTTACTTAAATTTTTTGTTTCAGCATAATATGTGCCGAGTTCATTATAGATTTCTGACTTGTCTTTGAAATCTTTTGTCTGAGCAAGTTTTAAAAAGAGCTTTTCCGTATTTTGAGTTTGCAGCTTGGCAGAACACTGTGCAAACAAAGCTAAGGTATCTATATTTTCAGGTTGAATTTTGTAGGCATTTGCTAGGTTCTCATAGGCGCCTTCATAATCTTTTTCCACGTAAAGAAGCCGACCCATGGACAACTGTGCCATAAAATTCTTTGGAGAAATTTTTATAGCCTTGCTTAATTCTTTTTTGGCTTGGTCTGTTTGATTATTTTGCTCAAGCGCCAATGCATATATAACCAGGGCGTTTACGTCCCGCGGATTTGCTTCAACAGCTTTTTCTGCATACTCTAATGATTTTATCCATTTTCCATCTTTCGATGCAAGTGTAACGGCTTTCTTTACTAAAATACTGGAGTCTTTTGTTTCGTTGCCACAGCCAGAAACAGAAACAAGCAAAATAAATAGTAATACGATAGTAATATAATTACGGTAGAATTTTATATTAGATTTTGCAAAAATAGTATTATTCATAATTTTAACTAATCCCTTTATTGTTTGATGTCTGATACTCAATGTTTGATTACCCACCCCTTTAATTTCTCTCCCGGGAGGGGGTTAAGGGGTGGATTATTCAGCTTTCAGTGTTCCAGCGTTGCTATATAATATATACAAAACCGTTGAATTTTCGAGAAGTTTTGAAAAATTTACAGTGAAAGTTTAAAACGGCAATGTGGTCTTCTATTTTTTAACCAAAAAAAAATATATTAACATGTTTTCACAGCAAATAACGTGTATCATATATATAAGTGTATATCGGCTGTCTAAATGAATCATATACGAAAAGTGTTTCATGTTCAGCTCTGGTTTAGCTGTTAGCTGAATAATTTTTTGTTTGCTACGCTTTGCGTGGTGTTCGGTTTTAGGTGTTAAATTGTTAGAATTTTCATAAAAAAGCCCAACCGGAAAGTTTTATCTTCTGCCTAACATTTAATACCTAAATTCTAACACGACATTCACGATCCCCCCTTCTGAGGCGGGTAAACTTTTTCATGGAACGTCTAAATACACTTATTTAAGCCAGCTTTTAAGAAGAGAAAACAAAATAAAATAACAAGGAGTCTGAAAAATGGGTAAAAATTTAAACTTAGTAACTTTGGCTGTATTAATAATGTCATTATCCTTTTTCTTTGTCTTGCCAGCTTATTCTGATGTAACCGATGTATATAAGACATCTCAACTAGTAAAAGCTGCTAAGTTGTCAGTAATTAAAGCGAATTTGGTAATGGATATTAATAAAGTCGCTAAACTGATAAGTCAAAAAGGCGTTAAAGCTTTTCCAGAAATAAAAAAGCTGAATAAAAATAAAAAAGCTCAAATATTTGTAATAGATCCGATAAATGGTAGGATTTTGCTTGCTCCTGTGAACAAATACAATGGAGGCAAAAAATCTTTAAAAAAGAGTAATATTAATGTTAAAATCGTATCACAAGACGCAAGAGCATATATTAATGCCGTTGAATTTGAGAAGAAAGGCTTTTTCAGTTTTGTCAAAGATAAAGGCACCGACCTTTTTCCGGGAGGATATATTGCAAAAACAGTAATTGGTCCATTTTGGAAAGTTTATATGGTATTTACGCATAAAAATAGTTTAGAAATGGAAAAGCTTTTTATTACGAGAGTCGTTTCTGCCGCTTGTCATCTAATAGAAAAAGAAGGTATTAAAAACGCAATAAAGGAATTTAATATAAAAAATACTCCGTTCAGAACACCGCGTTCATATATGTGGATATATGATACAGATGGAGTTTTAGTATATAATCCATTATATCCTGATAACATAGGAATAAACATTATAACAAGCAAAAAACACACGTTTCCACCGGAGCATGTGAAAGCAGTAAAAATGATGCTGAAAGCTACAAATGAAAATAGGGAAGGATGGATCCAATATCCCAACAGATTGTTAGGAGAACCTAAAAATAAAATTTATGAAAAAGTTTCTTATTTTAAGACTGTGAAATGCAAAAATAAGGACACAAATAAAGATCAAACATTTATCGTGGGAACAGAGCACTATCTAATAAATTAAAAACCTGCTAAAAAACAAGAAGCTTACGGATAGTATTACTGAATTAATCTATGTTATTAAAAGAAGGAACAATTATGAACGATACAGCTCGTAAAACACATTATCTCGCCTGGTTTATGTTAATGTTCTCATTTTTTATGCCGGCAGTCCTTTTGAATACTGTTGGTGCAGTGATACTGAATCTTGTTAATCAACTGCATGTATCAATGGATGCTGCAAGCTGGCTTGAAGCGTTTAAAGACGTATCTATTATGGTAGGTGCCTTTTTTCTTGCTTCATTTATTCCAAGTTTCGGTTATAAGCGTACTCTAATAGTTGGTATTTTATTGGAAATAATAGGATGTGTGTTATTTGCAATGTTTCCATCATTATTCGTGGCAAGAATCTTTTTCATGTTTTGCGGTGTGGGTTTTGCACTAATCAAGACAACTGTTTATGCTTCTGTGGGACTGTTTGTTGAAGACCTGAGCCGACATGCGAGTTTTTTCTCTTTGCTTGAAGGTATGTTTATGGGCGGAGTAATGACAGGGATGTGGATATATTCATTCTTTGTAAGTATGGGGGACTGGACAACCGCTTTTTGGTGTTTTGGTATAATGTGTACTATTAACCTTATTGTTGTTTTCTTTGTAAAGCTTGATGAAAGCAAAATCCAACATGAAATGAAATCTCCAAAAGAAGAAATGAAAAACGATATTAAAGGCATGGCATCTCTTTTTAAAAAGGCTACCGTTTGGCTTTTTATTTTAATGGCTTTCTTTTATGTTTTTATTGAACAGGGCGTTACTACCTGGCTTCCGACTTTTAATAACAAGATTCTACACATATCAGATGCGCTAAGCCTGCAGGTCGCAAGTCTATTTCCGGCAGCTCTATGTCTCGGGCGTTTTATCGGTGCACTGGGTATGAGAAAAATCAACTGGGCTAAGCTACTGTTTTTTGCGTTAATAATATCTTTTGGTATATTTGTTATAGCGATTTTTGTGTCAATTCAGGTTAGTGGTAAAGGAATTGAATGTTTAAGTTGGTCAAATCTGCCGTTTGCGGCTTTGCTAATACCGATTGCAGGTTTATTTATTGCACCAGTATATCCAACTATATGTTCTACAATTGTAAGTTCTCAACCTTCCAGACTTCACAGTTCAATGGCGGGCGTTATACTTCTGTTTTCTGCATTGGGCGGAACAATAGGTTCAAGGATAGTTGGTACTTTATTTGATCAATTTGGTGGACTCACCGCAATTAAAGCGCCTCTTATTCCAATAGTTGTATTGGTCATATTGTTGATACCTTATTATAAAATGATCAAGCGAGTAATAGCTGAAAAGAAAGAATTATAGAACCCAGATATTTGCCTTTTTTGATGCAGGTATTTTGTAGTCTTGCGTGGCTAAAGCTGTGTCAAAAGGCTAATCCTTTTTTACTGCTTTTAGTCCATGCCCTGTAAAAATTGAAACAATGGTTTCTCTTTTGCTAATTGTTTGTAAGTATTTGCATATGCCGGCAGTGGTGGCGGCGGAAGTTGGTTCAATACAATACCCCTTTTTACCCATTATTTTATGGGATTCCATTATTTCAGATTCTGTGACTGTCATTATTTTGCCGTCTGTTTTCTTTACAGCTTCGATAATTTCCACTCCTCTTGCCGGTTTAGCTATTGCTATACCTTCAGCTATTGTTGGTTTAAGAGTGAAAAGAGGTGATGATTTTTGATTTTTGCTAAAAGTATGAAACAATGGCGCACAGTTTTCTGCCTGTATACCTATCAATTTCGGTATTTTTTTAATAATATTAGCAGAAAACAATTCATAAAAACCTATATATGCCCCTAAAAGTATTGTGCCGTTACCGACCGGTAGGATGACTGTATCGGGAGCGGTCCAGCCGAGCTGCTCCGCCACTTCAAATGCAAATGTTTTGGTGCCGTGAAAGAAAAAAGGATTCCAGGTATGACTAGCATAGTATACGTTTTTTGCAGCTTTAAGTACGGCATTAGCTGTATCTTCTCTGCTGCCCGGAACCTTATTAAGTTTTGCACTGTAGTTTTGGATCTGAGCCAGTTTGCCGGGTGAAGTTTTCTCAGGGACATATATTTCACACTTTATGTTGGCTTTTGCACAATACGCAGCAACAGCACTTCCCGCATTGCCCGAGGAGTCTTCCACTACATTTGAAATGCCGAGTTCTTTTATTTTGCTTATTAAGACAGATGCTCCACAATCTTTATAGGAGCCGGAAGGAAACAGGTGGTCCTGTTTTATCATAATAGGGTAGCCGTCAAAATCTATTTTGAGCATTGGTGTAAACCCTTCATCAAAAGAAACAATATTTTTATCGTGGTCAATAGGTATTGCTTCCCTGTAGCGCCACATTGAGGGTTTTCTTTTTTTTATTCTATCAAGGTCAAAAACAGGCTGGAAATTAATGCTCAATAATCCACCACAAATACATCTATTGTAGGCTTTATCTATAACGTATGTTTTATTGCATTTTTTACAGTAGAAGTTAGACATGTGTATATTTCCATTGTTTCTATATAATACTATAGGATATTCTCTTTCTTTTTTACTGTAGCATGATAGAGTACATTTATAAGTAATTATATATACATCTATAGATTATACCTATCAAAAATATAACACAATTATTCTACTTTGTTTTTCAGGATTATTCTTTTATGAAAAAATTCCTGCTAATTAGTAATTTAATGGGTAATAGCTCACAGTGATGTTTGTGTGGGAATTATTTACTATAAACGTATAGGATTTTGTTTTTTTATGTTGCT
Source organism: uncultured Victivallales bacterium (assembly GCA_964625675.1). Taxonomy (GTDB): domain Bacteria; phylum Verrucomicrobiota; class Lentisphaeria; order Victivallales; family GWF2-38-69. The sequence continues at coordinate 7,254 of CAZVCD010000021.1, forward strand.
GAGCATCAATAAAAGCTATTCTTTATCGAAAAGTAAAAAGATAATGGCAGGGTTTATCTTATTATCCTGCTTTCTGTTTTTTTATATGGCATCTAGTTTTGCGGATGAAAATAGCCAGACGCCCGGTTCAATATGGCTTAATGGGTATGAATTATATGAAAAAGCGGGAAAAGCATCTCTGGCAAAAGACTATAGTATATCACTGGCACTTTATAAGAGATCGCTTGATCTATTTCAATCCCTATCTTCTGAACATCCATCCTGGAATAGAGCATTAATTCAATACAGAATTAAGCGATGTGCAAAGAAAGTGGAGCAATTGAATGACAGGATTATGGACGAGAGTAAAAAGAAAAGTACCACAGAGCTTGTAAATGAAAATCTTGCTCTCCAGACAAAAATCGTTGATTTTCAAACATTACTTCTACAAGAACAGAAAAAACTTAAATCTACCACTGCCACTTTGAAAAAAAACCAGCAGGAACTCCTTAGAAACAATAATGCATCAGAAGAATTTAAGAATTTATTTCAAAATAAAATTAAACTTGAAAAAAAATATACCCTTCTTTCTACTCAAATAGAAAATTTACGTAAGGAAAAAGATGAATCTGAAACACTGAAAAATCTGCGAAAGATGTTGTATCAAAGTCGGATAAAATTGGATGGAATTTTAAATGAGAAGGAAGAAATTCAAAAGGACAATATAGCATTAGATGAACGATATCAGAAGTTGAGCCTTGAAAAAACAAGTATTGCTTTAGCTAGGGATGAAAGCATTAATAAAGCATTGACGTATAAGAGTAAATTTAAGCTTTCTAAGATGAAGTTAGGTAAATTAAACTCAGAAATTTCAAAACTGAAAACTGATAAAAAAGCTCTTTATGAAAATGCTAATAAAATTGCACGCCGCCTGAAAAGAGAAAAGCAAAACCGTGAAGCGTTTAGTGAAAGCCTTGGGACTGAAAAACCAAAGTCAGATAAAATAGTAACGGCTCTTCAAACAGAAAATTCAACATTGAGAAAAGAGATCAGTAGTTATCAGAATAGATTGGATGAATTAATAAATGTGAAGCAGGCTTTTACGGCAGAACTATCCGGATTTAAAATTAAATATAATGAAGTAAATAACACTCTAGCTTCCATTGAGAAAAGGCGTATTTCCGTAGAGGAAGAAGCTAAAATTTTGAAACGGGAAATTACTACTAAAACTAAAAAAGAAGAAGAATATGTAAAGAAGATAAACAGTTTTCAGAATGCTCTAGCTAAAGGTAGCCAGGAGTATAAACTTTTGGCAGAAAAATATAGCGCACTCGAAAAGAAAAAAGACTTATTTAAAGATACTCTGAATAGAAATAATAGCTTATTAATAGAGAAAAAAAGATTGAATGAGATTGTAGGCGGTTTTCAAAAGCAGATAAAGGAAATCGAAAATGAGAAGAAAGCAATTGAATTTGCCCAAAAAACTTTAAAAGATGAACATAACCGATTAATAGGAAAAAATAAGAAATTAAAAGTTGTAAATAAAAAAGAACTTCTTTCTCAAAATGCTAAACTTCAAAAAGCCAATAAAGAGATAAGCGGATTGGTAGAAGCACAGTTAGCTCAAAAAAAGAAGATAAAAAAACTGCTGGATGAGGCAGTAAATATTAATAAAAAATTTGCCGAAGTTCGCGATCAAAATAACCAGTACAGCAAAGAAATACAGAAGACAAACGTTAAAATTATAGATTTAAAAGGGCAATACTTAACTCAACTTAATAAGGTTGAAAAACTGTTAGCTCAGACAAAAGCTACTGAAAAAAGAGTGAATGCGTCAAATTTAGAACGCGAGAAAATAAATAAAGGCTTTCAAGCTGCTCAGGGCAGGGTTGCCAAGCTGGAATCTCAACAGGAACAGCACCTTAAAGAAATACAAAAGTTCTTAGAACAGGCCAATAACAGTAAAACAAACACTCAGCTGCAGCAGGACAATCAAAGATTTCAGTCAAATCTTGCGACCGCAAATGGCAGGATTGCAGAGTTGGAGCAGACAAATACATTACAGTCGGGAAAAATAAATCGACTTATTAATTCAATAGACGAGGTTACAAGTAGTCTTTCTAGTACTGGTGGCAACTTTACCCGCGTTAACAAAGAACTCAACTTGGCACTACAGAAAAATGCGGCGTATAAATCGCAAAAATCAGATAGCCTCAAAAAAATAGAAAAGCTACTTAAAAAAATAGAAAAAAGCAATAAGATAAATACGGATTTACAACTTGCTCGAAATAAGGCCATTAACGACTTAGATGAGGCAAATGGAAACCTAAGCGATTTAAAGAAAGCACGCCTGCAGAGTTTAAACAGTATAGAAAGCCTTACATCGGAGCTAAAAGCACTTAACAATGATAAGGATAGTAGTGCCTTAGAACGTATCCGTATTCAAAAGGAATTGTCTGAAGCCAGAAAGAACATAACCAACTATGGAAATAAACTGGCTGAAAAAACTAGAGAAATTGATTCTCTGACAAATAAAATTGGACTCGCCGAGAATAATGCAGAAAACCTGGTTTCCAGCAATGAGAATCTCAAAAAACAATTGAATCTTTCTGAGAATAAGGCGTCTAAACTAGAAAATTTACAATCAAAACATTTTCAAAAAATCAGAGATTTGGTTTCTATGCTTGAAGTTGCAGAGAGAAAAAACAGTAACTCTGAACTAAATAGCTCTTTTCTTCAGGAAAAATTTATTGGTTTAAACTTAAAACTAACAGAATTGGAAAAAGACAAATCTGGACAAAATGCTAAAATTAGGGAGTTATTGAATGACCTTAATTCATTAAAAACCAAATCATCTAATGCGATAACAGAAAAGGATAAAATACACAACGATTTGATTGCGGCTAATAAAAAGACAAATGAACTTGAATTAGCACAATCAGGTCAAGCACAGAAGATAAAAACATTATTGGGTGAGTTAGAAAAAAATGAAGTAAAGAATAATAAAATATTCGCAGGACGGGTTAAACTACAGAAAGAGTTTGATAATGCCAATCAAAAAGTAGCAAGCCTTGAAGATGAAAGGAAGAGAACTTCTGAAAAACTGGAGAAATTATTAAACAATGTTGCTGAAACTGAACAGAAGACATCTAAGACAAATGCTGCAAATAAAAGAATAAATAATGAGTTGTTGGCTGCAAAAAATAAAATTTCCGATCTTGAATCGGCACAAGTTAAAAAGACTGAATTAATTAATAAGCTGATGGATAGTTCGAAAGAGAAAGGTGGTTGTGCATTACAGAAACAATTAGAATATGCACGTGTTTCCAGCGAACTGGAAGCTGCTAAAGTAAAAAATTCTAAACTTGAAGAATCGTATTTAAAACAACTGAGCAAAATAGAAAAAATGTCGTCAAATATAGGAATGTCTCAGGGAAATGCTGAAAGACTTGAAAAGTCGCATGTTGCTGTTACAAAACAGTTAAGTCAGACAGAACATAATGTATCTCAACTCGAAATTGAAAAATCACAGCTGAATCAGGATGTTAAAAAGCTTTTAGGAAGTGCAGACAGGCGGATACAAGAATTTAAGGAACTAAGAACGGCACATCAAAAAACACAAAAGCAACTTGCAACTGCAAATGATACTATAAAGCAACAAGAAATTAGCCGAAAAAATCAGTTTAGTCAAATAGAAGGTCTGATGAATAAAATCAGGCAGGCAGAGAGCGAAGGAGTAGCGAGCAAGACTGCACACAACCGGGTACTAAAGAAACTTGCAAATACTGAACAAAAAATATCTAACCTTGACTCTAAACATACGAAATACCTTTCCGAAATTAAACAATTGATGACGAATGTCAGTGACTCAAATGAAGTCATAGCTGAAACTAATTCAGAACTGTCAAGTCTCAAAAAACAATACTCAGAAGCAGAACAAAGAGTCGCTGATCTAGAATCTGCACAAGCTGCCCAGAAGAAAGAAACCCAAAAGTTGAATTCGTTACTAAAAGACACACAGAATCAAAAATCAACAATTGCCAGCCATAAAAAAATAATTGAGAACGAGCTTGTTCTTGTAAAAAACAAAACAACTCAGTTAGATGATGCATATAATCAACAGACGAAATTGGTAGAGAAACTGAAAAATGAAATTGATTCAGTGAAACAGAAAAATACTGCTAATATAGAAAATCATACTGAGACATTACAAAAATTAAAAATAGCAAATACAGAAGTTGAAGGTTTTAAAAATGAAAGAAATGACATACTAAACAAGCTTAAAGAACTCACTTTGACAATTAAAGAGAGGGATAAAAAAATATCTGAGCTTAAGCTGGCTGAAAACCGAACAAAAAGTGAACTTAACGAAATAAAGAAAACTGTTGAGCAACTTGAGGTTAGCAAATTTGAGCAGAAAAAGAAATTAAACAAATTGATAGCTACTCTGGATACATCTAAAAATAGTATTGCTACTTTCGATATGAAGAGTAAGCAGATAGTTAAAAAGCTTTCTCTTGCGAGGAAAAAAATAACTGAACTGGAATCGAAGCAGACTAAACATCTTTCTAAGATCAAGAAGTTAATTGGTGAAGTAGGACCGGTCAATGAGCGTGCAATGAAGGCAGAAACAAAGCTTTCTATGTTGCAGAATCGGCATTCAGAAGCAAATGATAAAATAATGGATTTAAATGCATCTCTATCATCGCAGAAGTTTAAGGTTCAAACCTTAATTTCAGCGCTTGAACAGAGCGGAAATAGAGCCGACAAGGGGCGGTTGCTGCGTAAAAAAAATATGGCAGAACTTACAGCTGCTCAGAGTCAAGCTGCAAAACTTGAAAGAATTAGCCTTATTCAGGAGGATGAGCTTCGGAAGATTAAATCAGATATAATATATGCTAAAAATGAAGCTGATGGTTTTAAGCTTGATAAGAGCAATATAGAAAAAAAACTTTCAGAAGCCAATGAGCTTGTGTTTATATTGAAAATAGAACGTCAAAAATTACTCGCTGATTTAAAAAGTTTTGCTGATGCGGTGAAAAAGAAAGATGAAAAATTTAATGAATTGCATTCAAATCACTTACTGATTAAAGATGGTCTTGAAAAAAATAGGAAAAAATTGCAGACGGCTGAAAGTGTGCGGAAAGAGCAGCTTAATAAAATAAACGGACTGTTGAACAATATAGAGTCCTTAAAAAAAGAAATAGTTGATTCATCCTCAAGTAATTTTTTAGTAAAGAATGAACTTGAATCAACTTATAATACTCAGCTTGAGAAGACGTCTGCAATCAAATCTGAAATAGATGCTCTTAAAAAAGGGAATTTAGATATTCATTCAAAACAGTCTATTGCTATAGCTAAGCTTAAAACAGCAAATAATACCATATCTAACCTTACGAATAAACGAGCTGTGTTAGAGATAAAGCTAGAAGGTTTGTTGTCATCTATAAATAGCAAAGAGATCATAATATCAAATTTTACCAGTGAAAATAAAAAGATTGTCCAAGCTCTCAATAATTCTAATAGATTAGTAGCAGAACTCAAGTCCAGTCAGCTGATGATAACGAATGATTCAAAGAATGAAAATGCGGTTAAAAAGATTGCGTTGGAAAAAAAATTGTCACTATTGAAAACAAAAAATAAGTCTTTGGTTACAAAGAATAAAAAGCTTGATTCCTCTGTTGCTAACCTGAGGAAGCAGGTTTTTCTGAACGATATTCAACCAATTAAACCTAAAGAAAATATGACTTCTGAGTCAAAAATAAAGTTGAACAGAAAATTAGAATCTTATGTTAAAAGAGCAGAAAATGCGCTTAAAGATAATGATAAAAAGACGGCATTGGCATATTATGAAAAAATTTATGAGCTAAAACCATTGGACTTACTGGTGCTTAGGAAAGCCGGAATGCTGGCGCTGGAGCTAGGTGATTATGCAAGGGCTGAAATATGTTTGGAGAAAGTACATAGCTTAAAAGATCAAGATGTGGATGTGCTTGTAGCTTTGGGATTTTGTTATTTGAACAAGCATCATTCTTATAAAGCATTGTCCATGTTTAGCAAAGCCGCAAGTATAGATAAAAATAATCCCGAATTGTTGAATTATTTAGGGATAGTATGCGGAGAATTAGGGTGGTATGATGCTGCCGTGCGAAATTTAGAAAGAGCAATGAAACTTCAGCCTAAGTCATCGGAAACTGCATATAACCTGGCTGTTATACTTCTTTCGTGTGAACCCATCAGAAGTGTAGAAGCTAAAAAATGGTATAATGAGGCCTTAATTTATGGTGCAAAGCCTAATCCGCTACTGGAAAAGAGACTGAATAACTAAACTAGAAATATTTGAATAAAACTAAGGAAATTTATTAAATGTCTATGAAAAGATGTGAGAAAAACCCTCTAATTTCGCCAATGGATGTAAAACCGAGTATGCCCGGTTTTAAAGTTGACTGTACGATGAACGCGGCTGCTACAACTTTTAATGGAGAAACACTGCTGCTGTTAAGAGTAGCTGAAAGCGTTATTTCTGATAATCCCGATATTATTAAAATACCTTTAGTCGAAGAAAAAAACGGAAATTGGGATGTTGTTGTAAAAGAAATCAATAAAAAGATTGATGACTATGATTTTTCAGATCCTAGAGTCATAAAGTTATTGCATAGCGATACTGTAGTATATCTAACTTCTCTTTCTCATTTCAGATTGGCTAGAAGTAAAGATGGAGTGAATTTTAAAATTGATGAAACTCCATTTATGTTTCCAGCTACAAAATATGAAACATTTGGTTTGGAAGATCCGAGAATAACATTGGTTGAAGGTAGGTATTATATTAATTATACGGCGGTTTCCTCCATTGGTGTTACTACTGCATTAGCTGTAACGGACGATTTTTGTGAAGTTGAAAGACTTGGTATTATATTTGGGCCTGATAATAAAGATATGTGCTTGTTCCCTGAAAAAGTAAATGGTAAGTATCTCGCACTTCATAGACCTACACCAAAACAGATTGGTACACCTGATATTTGGTTGGCTAAATCAGACAACCTGCTTTATTGGGGAGATCATGAACATTTTTTGAGCGCTTCCAAGGATGAATGGGACAATTACAAACTTGGCGGGGGTGCACAGGTTATAAAAACAAATAAGGGATGGCTGCAGATATATCATGGTGTGGATTTAGCAGAGAAATATTGTTTGGGTGCCATATTGATGGATTTGAATGATCCGATAAAGATTATAGCTAAATCTAAAGAGGCATTATTGGAACCTGAAAAAGATTATGAAGTTTATGGCTTTTTTGGAAATGTGGTCTTTACCTGTGGCGCCTTCGTTGAAGGGGAAATGCTTAAAATTTATTATGGTGCGGCAGATGAAGTAATGGCTCTTGCTGAAATCAGCTTATCTGATCTTTGGAAGCACCTGGGTGTCAGTTGATATCTTAGCACATAGAAACTTACCTGTTAACTTCTTGATAGGTAATAATTTCATCATGTTTATTAAAATATGTAAAATTGAATTATTTATCTGATGAAATTTACGAAGAACCTCATATAATTATTATGAAGATATAGGCTCATATATTTTATAATGGAGGTTTTAAATGAGAGTTGCAGTTATTTCAACATACCCGCCGGTTGAATGTGGAATTGGAACTTATACTCAATTTCTTACAGATGAATTAGCAAAAACACCTAATGAAATTTTTATTGTTAGTCAGCATGGAGCCAGAGGAGATTCTGTTTTTCCAGTATATAATGCTGATGATCCTGATCCTGCAAAGGAAATTTTTGATATTACAATGAAACTTACTCCCGATATAGTCCATATTCAGCATGAATATGGATTATATGGAGAGTTAGACGGTATAGCTGTTCTTGACTTAATACATAGATTTAAATCTTCGGATATTCCAACGATTGCAACTTTTCATACTGTTTTGAAAGCCCCTGAATTTAGAAGAGGGTATATTCTGAAAACAATGTGTAGAGATCTTGACGGGATTATAGTACATGAACACAGTCATAAAAAACGCTTAGCTTCAAAATACGGCTGTGATCCAAAGAAAATATCTCTAATACCTCATGGTGCTAGATTAGTTGAGCCCATAAAGGATGCAAAAAAAATACTAAACCTGACTGACAAAAAAGTTATTCTGCTTTTTGGATATTTTAGAGAAACCAAAGAATTTGACAAACTAATTGATATCTTTCCGCAGGTACTTGAAAGGGTTCCTGATGCTTACCTGGTTATTGCTGGTAAGTCAAGAAAAAATGAGTTTAATGATTACAAAAACCATATCTATGAAAAGGTTATAAACCTTCCGGAACATATAAAGCAGAATATTGAGATTTTCCGCGGTCAATTTCCACAACATACTTTTGACACAATTATAAATGCAGCAGATATTGCAGCTTTTCCCTATAGTCTAGGTGCGCAAAGTGGAGTTATGGCCCACTCTTTTGCCTTTGGTATACCAGTAATAACCTCCGATCTTCCTGCATTTGAAAGAGTTGTCAAAGAATCTGGTGGCGGATTTAGTGCAAAAAATAACGAGGACTATGTTGATAAAATTGTTAAGTTGTTAACAGACGATAAACTTCGTAAACAGTGTTCCGAAAATATAAAACGCTATGTGAAAGAGGAAATTTCCTGGGAAATAGTTGCTAAAAAAACGCTCTCTGTTTATAATAAATTTGATGTAAGTTTAAATTGTAAAAATCGTTACATATATATTCCGGATGATAAAAAAAATCTGCATTGCTTTGTGTAATGTGGATATTTATGTTTGTCTATAATTACAATGTATTGGAATTTGCTGTTTAGCTTTCTGTAAGTAAACAAGGCTATGCAATACAGTAAAACTAAAGACTAAAACACAAGTCCCGTTGAATAACTGGGAAGTTTAACTTGAATTATCAAGGAAAAAGACAATGGCACAAAGAAACCGAGAAGATATCCTTCATCGCTGGGAGGGAAACCCTTTAATTTCATTAGAAGATCTACCGTTTAGCTGTTCCAGTATTCATAACTGTGCTGCTGTTAAGTACAACGATATTTATTTACTTTTGCTAGATATTGAAGACTTAAAAGGGCATCAGCTAATTTATCTGGCCAAAAGTAAGGATGGTTATAATTTTACTGTCGATAAAAAACCGTTGATACAGCTTAGTGATATAAAAGGCGGACGGAATAATGCTGACATAGGAGTAACTGATCCTCGAATTACTTTTCTTGATGGTATTTACTATATAACCTATATGGTAGACAGTAGAATTGGATTCAGATTGGGAATTGCAAAAACTGAAGATTTTAAAACAGTGACCCACCTTGGATATATATCTGAACCAGACACAAAAGCCGGAGCATTATTTCCGGAGAAGATAAATGGAAAATTCGCTAGACTGGAGAGACCTAAAGAAGGCGGTAGAATTTGGATAAGTTATTCTGATGACTTAATTTACTGGGGAGCATCTGAAGCACTTTTGTCTCCCCGTGCCGGATACTGGGATTTTCATAGAGTTGGTTGCTCTGTCCCGCCGGTTAGAATAAAATCTGGCGAATGGATGTTGATTTATTATGGAATTAAAAATACTTCAGCCGGACCGCTGTTTAGGATAGGAGCTGCTATTCTGGATAAGGACGATCCGTCTTTGGTGGTTAAGCGGACTAATATACCGATACTTTCTCCTAGAGAAGACTATGAACGCATTGGTGATATTAATAATCTAATATTTTCATGCGGTGCTATTGTTGAGAAGAATATATTAAAGCTTTATTATGGTGCTGCAAATAGTTGTATATGTCTAGCTACAACAGACATTGATTATATTATAGAACACTGTAAAGAAAGCGAAAAGGAATTCTAATGAATAGAAGAAGATATACTTATGCAGGAGATGTTTTACATAGATTTGAAGGTAATCCGGTTGTAATGCTTGAGGATATTCCCTTTCGGGCAAATACAGTATTTAATGGTGCGCCAGTTAAAATGAATGGTGTATATTGGATTTTGCTCAGAGTTGAAGGTCAACAGGGATACTCGCTTTTTGCTCTTGCTAAAAGCAGAGATGGATTACGTTTTTCTGTTGAAAAGGAACCCGTGATGATGCCGGCTAAAGACGGTATTTTTGCTAAATATGAAAAAAGGGGAATAGAAGACCCTCGCATAACAGAAATAGATGGAGAGTATTATCTTTTATACACAGCATATTCAAAATATGGAGCACGCATTGCACTTGCCAAAACCGAGGATATGTACAATTATGAAAGAATAGCTCTTATTTCTGAACCAGGGAATAAGGATGGAGTCCTTTTTCCGGAAAAAATTAATGGAGAATATGTGAGATTTGACAGGCCTATCGGCCATGGTGTAGGCAGCCTATGGGTTTCCTATTCAAAGAATTTAATTGACTGGGGTAAATCAGAAATTGTCATTTCTCCAAGGGGAGGGTATTGGGATAGTTACAGGATTGGTGCTTCAATCCCACCTATAAAAACTGAACATGGCTGGCTTGAGATTTATCACGGTGTAAAAATGACATCTTCCGGACCCATTTATAGAGCAGGGACAGTATTGCTTGACCTAGAAAATCCAGCAAAGGTTATTGCCAGATGTGAAAAATCTGCTTTGTCTCCAAGGGAAGATTATGAACGTATCGGAGATGTAGGCAATGTGGTTTTTCCCTGCGGAGCAATTGTTGAACCGGATGGAGAAATAAAACTTTATTATGGAGCTGCTGATACCTGTATATGTGTAGCTACAGCAGACCTTAGCGAAATAATTGATTTTACTCTGGGAACATCTGAAACGACAGCCTAGACGGAGACGCGGACAGGACGTAAGGCAAATGCCTGATTCTTGAGTTCTTATCATTTACCAAATCCTGCAATAATCAAATGGCTATGGTTATTAAGCGAAGCATAGAAGCTGTACTTGAGCCTACAGAATCGTGGGAAATAGCCGGCGGAGTTCCACATGTTGTTTTCTCATGCGCAATGCTTGAGGTGGACAGTGATTATTATATCTATTATGGCGGAACCGATTCGGCAATCGGCTTGGCGACAATATCAAAAAATGATGTCGAACGATATTTCCTGACTTAAATCAAAAACACTATAATTATATAATAAAATCAAAGGTGAATGTTATGGCGGAAGTAAGTTTAGAAAAGATCGAAAAAGTTTATCCTAACGGATTTAAAGCTGTGCATGGAATTGATTTACACGTTAAAGACGGAGAGTTTATGGTACTGGTTGGCCCTTCCGGATGTGCTAAGTCAACAGCTTTAAGAATGGTTGCCGGGCTTGAAGAAATTACAGCAGGGACATTGAAGATAGGCAATAAGGTAGTCAACGACCTTGACCCTAAAGACCGTGGAATAGCGATGGTTTTTCAGAACTACGCGCTGTATCCTCATATGACGGTTTACGATAATATGGCTTTCGGCCTTAAACTTAGAAAACTTCCTAAAAAAGAAATTGATATACGTGTAAGAGACGCGGCTGAAAAACTGGAAATAACAGAACTTCTTGACAGAAAACCCAAAGTGATGTCCGGCGGACAGAGACAGAGGGTAGCTGTCGGTCGTGCTATTGTCAGAAAACCTGATGTATTCCTGTTTGATGAGCCTCTTTCCAATCTTGATGCTAAACTTAGGGTGTCAATGCGTGTTCGTATTGTGCAGCTTCATAAAGACCTGAAAAAGGAAGGTCAGAACGCCACGATGATATATGTTACCCATGACCAGGTTGAAGCAATGACAATGGGTGACAGGATCTGTGTTCTGAAAGACGGCGTAATTATGCAGGTTGACAAACCGATGAACCTTTACAGTAAACCCGCAAATAAATTTGTTGCTGGATTTATTGGTTCACCCGCCATGAATATTATTGAAGCCGAGCTTATTGAGGTGGATGAAAAGCTTTATGTGAAAATAGGTGAGCATAAGTTTGAGCTTCCCAAATCCAAAGCTTCAGCAGTTAGAAAGAATACAAAGCTTGAAGGAGCAAAGACAATCTGGTTCGGCCTCAGGCCGGAAGATATTGAAAGCATCACTGATTCTCATACAGACGAATATCTTGAAGGTGAAGTACGGCTGCTGGAAAATATGGGAAGCGAGACCTTCTGCTACTTCAGTATGGGCGGAGAAAGATATATTGCCAAACTCGATTCTAACAAGACAAAAGAGCTGGCTGTCGGTGATAAGTTTAAGTTTACAATGGAGATGACAAGGTGCCATATATTTGATCGTGAAACCGAACTGAATATCAGCTTAAGTCAAATTTAGAGAATTAAATAACACAGGTACCTTGCCTATGATGGCAAAGGTTTTTTTGGGAGGAATATTTATTGTGCTAACTATACATGTTTGGAGTGCGCACGACTTGTCGGCGCTTTTAACTCTGCGAAGCATGCTTCGTAGAAAGAAAGCGGAATCATGCTTCCGCACTTCAAAAATGTTAAACGTCAGTTCATTCTCTAAAATTTTTAATTTAAAATAGGATATTGTGTATGAAAACCGGAATAAAAGAACGGATAATAGTTATTGTTATATTAATATTGCTAGGCTGGTATGTCTTTTCAATAATTGACAATACAACGGCGAAACGTGATCCTGATATTCTTACATTATGGGTTGCTACGAATCAGACACAGGGGCTTTTCTGGGCTAAGGTAGTTAAAGACTGGAATAAAAGCGGTCTGGGGCTAAAAGTAACAGCTCGTACTATACCTGCTTCCGGTAGTTCAGAACAGGCTATTTTAACTTCGCTTGTGGCAAACACTAACCCGGACATGTGTACAAATATCTTTTCAGGGTTCGGTGCACAGCTTTCATCACTCGATGCAATACATCCCCTAAGTGAATTTGAGGGATATGAAGAACTTATTAAAAAACGAAAAATGGAAAATATAATGTCGCAATGGGAATATAAAGATAAAAACTATATTTTTCCTATTTATTGCAACCCTGTATTAAACTGGTGGCGATGGGATAAGCTGCAGGAACATGGCTTTAATAAAATACCCCGAACTTATTCTGATGTATATGAAATAGCTAAAAAAGTTACAATTCCATATAAACAATGGGCGATACATGCTGTACAGGGAAGAGACTGGTGGGATCGGTGGTCTGATTATATAGCGTATTACTATGCTGCAGGAGACGGAGCTCCATATATAAATGTTAAAGAGAATAAAGCTGTACTTGATAATAAATATAGTATTGAAGTACTGAATTTCTTTAAAACATTAATAGACAAGAAATGGACAATGATTGCTAATGTAAAAAATGCCTTTTTTATAGGGAAAGTATTTGGAGAAGTTCATGGTCCCTGGGACATTAAGGTCGCAGAACAGCTGTACCCCAAAATACTTAAGCATATAAAAGTCGGTCCTATTCCCGTGCCAGATTCTCATAAAGGCCCTACTTATACTTATGCGGATTCAAAAGGAATGGTGATATTTGAAAAATGCCCCAGGAAAGAAGAAGCATGGAAGTTTATGAAATGGGTATTCTCTCAGGATAAGTATTCTGAACTATGGGTTGAGATGACCAGCATGGCCCCGGCAAGAGGAGATCTGATGGAAAATCCTATATTTGCAGATTACTATAAAAAAAATCAAATAGCTGCTCAATATGCTGATTATGTATCGAGAGCAGTTCCTACAGCATTTATAACAGAAACACTTGATGTACAGCAGGCAATGACTAACCTAGTTATAGAGCCGTTGGAGTATCATACAACAACCGTTAAAGAGGCAATCAAGAAACTGACTCTAAAAATAAATAAAATTTTAAATAATAAAAGATAATTGAATCAAGGAGAGGTTTATGTCAAAAAGTACATTTAAAAATAAGAGAAAAGGGACGCTTAAAGCGTTTGGATTTTCTTCACCTTATATAGTTTGGTCACTCCTGTTTTTTGTATATCCTGTTGTTTGGCTGGTTGTACTTATTTTTATAAAGTGGAATTTTCTCAATACACCTACATGGGACGGAATTCATAATATCATAAGGATTTTGACAAGTGATCTCTTTTGGATATCCATTTGGAATGTCTTTAAATTTATGCTTTTTTATATTCCAATGGTTTTTATATGTTCTGTACTGTTTGCATTGGGGTTAAAAAAACTTAAATTTGGAGTTCTTTTTGTTGCTATTTGTTTTTTTATTGCACAGGCTGCTCCGGGAGTTGGGTATTCAATAGTTTTTCAGAATATCTTTTCTCAGGATGGTGCTGTTAATGGTTTTTTGCTTAACTATTTCAACTTCACGATTCCCTGGTTTACCAGCCCCACACTGGCTATGCTATCAATTGCAATAATGGTTACATGGAAATTTGTCGGATTTTATGGAATAATTCTATTTTCTGGAATGAATGGTATTCCTGCTCCTATTTATGAAGCAGCTGAAGTTGATGGTTCAGGAAAATTAAGAACACTTTTTAAAATTACAATACCTCTATTAAATCCTCAACTGGTTTTGATTATGGTTTTAGCAATAACACTTGGATTTGGTATTTTTACAGAGGTATATATGATAACCGGAGGAGGACCGTTAAATTCTACTATGATGCCTCAGCTGGTTATGTATAATACAGCATTTCTGCAGCTTGATCCGACGTTCTCAGCTACAATGGCGGTTGCCGTGGCTATTATAAGTTTTATTACAATTATAGTAACAAGAAAGATAATTGAAAGAGAGGTAACATTAGTAGCATGAAAAATAAAAACATATCAAAATTAGGTAGTGTTATCATCCATATAATAATGTTTGCTCTCGCACTTGTCTGGCTATACCCCTATGCCTGGATGTTTATGGCTTCAATAAAGCCGACAGCTAATGTGATGACAACTTACCTGTGGCAGGGACCTTTTACATTTGAAAATTTCGGCTTTCTGGTAGATTCTGCTGAGAAATTACACTTCCCATTTTTAAGGGCAATAGGAAATTCTATCTTTGTGACATTCGTTTCTGTTGTATGTGTTATTATATCTACGGCACTTATCTCTTACGCGTTAACTAAACTTGATTTTTTCGGCAAAAAGATGATGGATAAATTAATTATCTTTCAGATGGTAATGCCTACTTTTATGTTTTTAGTGCCGCAGTTTCTTCTTATGAGATATTTAAATATTCTCAATACATACTCTGCACTGTTTCTGCCTTATGTGGTAAGTGTATCGGCGATTTTTATGGTGTCACAGAGTTTTAAGGGTACACCGGATGCGTATATTGAAGCAGCCAGAATTGACGGAGCATCAGATTTATGGATTATTTTCAGACTGATGATGCCGCTTAACAGAGCAATAATTTCAATTGTTGCAATTAATGCTTTTACGGGTGTGTGGAATGACTTTTTATGGCCTCTGATTGTTATTAGTGATTATAATAAAATGACACTGGCCATGCTGTTAGCTACATTTGCTAAGAATTATAGTGTATATTTGGGGCCGATTATGGCAGGTACTGTTATATTAACCATTCCTATGGTTATTGGCTTTATTGTATTTAGAAAATTCATCCTTGGCGCTATGAATCTATCCCTTAAATAACAGGTTTTACTAAAAAAGAAAATAGAATGAAAAATATCACCTAAAACATTCTTATCTGTGTTGCTGTAGTTTTAGTAATGTCATTATCAACGCAATTGTTTGCTAAAAAGGTAACCACAAAAGATTTTATGCAGAAATTTGATAAACATTACGGTCAGGATGTTGTCGTGACTGTTGTGTCGCCGGATGAAATAGCTCAGGTTGCAGTTAACGGAATACCTGCAAATCAGGCATTTGCTGCCGAAAAAGTTAATGGAGCTTATACGTACAATTTTACATTCAATGCTTCAGAATTAAGCTCAACAGTAACGTTCCAATTTAAATAAATTAAACAAAAAAA
>CAZVCD010000022.1:0-22867 GCA_964625675.1 uncultured Victivallales bacterium
GAACTCTTGGAATTCCACCAATATCGCCTAGATTCAGTTTATTGTATCTATATTTTGCGCAACCAGCTGTCAGTATAATTGTACCTTCAGGAAGCTTTTTAGCTACTTCTGTAAAATATGTTCGGGTTTTATGTCTACCATCGCACCCCCCCATTACAACAAACCTTTTAATTGCGCCTGACTTAACAGCCTCCACAACCTTGTCAGCCAATGCCAAAACCTGATTATGTGCAAAACCTCCAATAATTTCCCCTGTTTCAATTTCTACTGGAGGAGGACATTTTTTTGCAAGTTTAATGATTTCACTGAAATCTTTTACTTTGCCGTCTCTTCTGTCATGGATATGCTTAATTTCAGGGTATCCTGTTGCTCCGGTAGTAAAAATTCTGTTTTTATAAGAATCCTTAACTGGAGTTATGCAGTTAGTGGTCATTAAAATAGGACCGTTGAAAGATTCAAACTCTGTATTTTGTTTCCACCATGCATTTCCATAGTTTCCTACTAAATGTTTATATTTTTTAAATGCTGGGTAATAATTTGCAGGAAGCATTTCGCTATGTGTGTAAACGTCTACACCTGTACCTTCTGTTTGTTTAAGAAGCTCTTCCATATCTTTAAGGTCATGTCCGGAAATCAGTATCCCGGGATTCTTTTTTACTCCAATATTAACTTTACTAATTTCTGGATGTCCATATGTTTCAGTATTGGCTTTGTCAAGAAGTGCCATTGTTGTAACAGCACATTCTCCAGTCTTTAGAGTTATGGATACAAGTTCATTTAGGTCTAAGTCCATTGTTGTTTTTGCCAATGCATCAACGATAAATTTATATACTTCTATATCTCTATATCCTAAATTAGCTGCATGATGAGCATAAGCTGCAATGCCTTTTAAACCATATATAATCAATTCTCTTAAAGACCTTATATCTTCATTTCCTGTAGCCAAAACTCCAAGTTTTATTGAAATTTGCTTCTGTCCTTTATCTATTTTACTGATAATCAATTCAGCTTTGTTAATGTAGCTTTGAATGCTTTCATTATTAAAATTAGCATTAGTTATTGTTGTGAATAATGCCTCAGTAATAAAGTCTCCTGTTTTCTCATCTACTTTATCACTAATCATAACGGACAGGTTTTTCAATGCAAAAATTAGTTGATCCTGAAGGTTGGCTGTTGCTTCTTTCTTTCCGCACATTCCGGCAACATTGCAACCTGTATTTTTGTAGGTTTCCTGACATTGATAGCAAAACATACTCATAGCGCTAGCCCTTTGTTATTGTATTTATTAACTTCTTTATTATTTAATAATTCCAGAAATAAAACTATTCCAGAAAATTTCACTTCTTTCTTCTATTTCAAAATTAAAATCTGAAATGACCCATTGGAAAATTACAGCTTGAATGTTACCCAAAAAGACCAAAGCTATTTTTTTTGAATCATTCAATTCTATAAAATCACCAAATTCAATCCCTTGTAATATAATTTTTCTTATATGACTTAAGTAGTGTCTGATTACTGTTGACATGATATTTTGGACATTAGAATGTTTCATATAATTTTTATCTAGAAATATAATGAATGGTGCTCCGTTGTATTGTTTTAATAAGTTAATATGGTTGAAAAAAATATATTTTAACGTGCTGGTAGTATTTTTTTCATTGTTAGCACTACTTAAAATTTCTTTCAGTTCCATATTTATATCTTTAAGCAAATCTTCAATAATTTCTTCTTTGCCCTTATAGTGTCTGTAAATATTACTGTTTGTTATATTTACTCTCTTTGCTATTTCTCCGATTGTTAATCTTTGAAGAGAATCTTCCGATATTATCTCTGATGCAGCTTTCTTTATCTGCTTTCGTCTAATTTCTGTTTTTACTTTTTTCATAAGATTTAATTTGTCTTTATTTTTTATGTGAACTATAATTCACATTGCATTCATTTTAAATGATTTTCAAATAGTGATTGAATAATATATAACAAAAATATTGTCAGAACAAAACACGATTAAGTTTATTGAATCCTACCTTCAAATATCCAGTGCAATTTTATAGCAAAATTTGACACACCGGAAATGACTTCTGATTTTGGCACCGCCCTTCTTAGTGAAATAAAAAACAATACCGGTATTATTTCAAATTTCAGTTCTTCAATTGATGACTGCCGACATCAGTCGTATACAGATCATTCAGTAAATGATATCATAAGCCAGCGTGTATATCAGATTTGTCAGGGCTATGAAGATGCAGATGACTGTGACCATTTCAGAGGAGATGCAGCTTTTAAAACTGCTGTTGGTCGTCATCCTAAACTTGATGGTGATTTATCATCTCAGCCTACTATGAGTAGACTTGAAAATAAAGCTACCGTCAAAGATTTGCTCCGCAGCGGTTACTCTCTTATAGACAATTACCTTAATACTTTCTCAGAAGCTCCTAAATCTATTGTCCTGGATATGGATCCAACATCCAGTCATTGTCACGGTCATCAGCAGATGATGCTTTTTAACGCCTATGAAGATGAATACTGTCTTATGCCTTTTCATGTATATGACGGCCTGAACGGCAAATTGATTACAACTGTTATTCGTCCCGGCAAAACTCCGCTTGCAGGTGAAATAATCAGTGTTCTTAAACGAATCATTAAAAGAATAAGAGAACGGTTTTCTGAAGTTCTTATTATTTTCAGAGCAGACAGCCATCACAGTAAGCCTGAAGTACATGAATGGTGTGAGAATAACAGGGTTGAATTTGTTATAGGGCAATCTCCCAACGCAGTTCTGGACCGTAAATTTAAATTCGCAATTGAGCAGGCTAAACTTAAATATAAAAATATTGGCTCAAGGGCCTGTAGATATTATGCATCAGGTTATTATCAGGCTTCAACATGGGCAAAACCTAGACGTGTAGTCTGCCGCATTATTGTCAGCTCTTCCGAAGTTGTAGATACTCGTTACATAGTATCGTCATTTGAAAATACTAGAGCAACTTATCTATACGATACAATATACAGTGGGCGTGGAAATGCTGAACTGTACATAAAAGATCATAAAAATGCTCTTCACTCTGACCGCACAAGCTGTCATAAGGCTACTGCTAATCAGTTTCGTCTATTTCTTCATTCTGCTGCTTACCAGATAATGCATGCGTTAAGAGAAAATATTCTAAAAGGCACAAAACTGGCTAATGCTCAATTTGATACTATCCGTCTACGCCTTTTAAAAGTTGCAGCTCAGGTAAAAGTTTTAAAAACAAAAATTATCTTTCATTTACCACAGCACTTCCCTATGCAGGAAATTTATATCAAAGCAGTTAAACTTTTTACTGAAATAAGAATCTAATTTTATTCTGCGACCCCATCGCTTAAAATAATGGGGGATGGGGGAATTGTATCATAATACGATTACGTGCTAAACTTCACTGTACTTTTTATAGTATAAACTTGGATTCGCTGGTTTTGGAGCCATCAAAATAACATATTATTATTCATAAACAAAGTTTATGAATAATTCAGGCTAAGTATTAGTTTAACAATAATCTATTAACTTTTCTGTTGTCCAATTTCTTTTCCTGTAGTTTTCATATATTATCTAAAAAACTCACTTTTGTAGGTAATAATAAGCTTGATAGTCAGTCTTTTGGATTTAAAGCTATTTTTTTAAACTTCTACAGAAAAATTTCTATAATGAAATTATTAAGTAGCTCAAAATCTACCAGCCAAACAAAGATGGTCCTTTTGCTTAAAACAATATTCCATTTTTTCCCGTAAAATATTAATTTAGTATAGTAGCATAAATGCGACTATAGTTTAGGCGGTAGCACTATTATTGTTCTTATATCGCATTGTTCAATAAAACATAATTAAATTATAACCACTTCATAATGTGACCATTAACATTAATCCCTCTTTCGCCTGGCATGGATTTTGCTATATTTTAATATAAACAGAAAGGAGCAAAATTAATGATAATAGCTTTATTGATTTGAAATAACCTGATAGAATCAGATTTTGCTACGTCAGGATGCAGAAAGCAAAAAGAATGTAAAAATAAACAACAATTACATTGATAAGTAAATTTAAAGATTAAAAAATGTGTAGATAAAGATTTTAAAAAAAAGGGAGGTTGTTATGCCAGGCAAAGGCGGAACAAGGCCATTGGGTAAAAAACCAATAACAGATGAAGGTAGAAAACTGGGTAGCGAAAGGAACAGATGGCGAGGCGGTAAAGCCAGAATAGGCACTCCACTCGCAGCAGGGTTGGGTGGTCAATGTATTTGTCCAATCTGTGATTATAATATTGCTCATGTTGCTTGACAGCCATGCCGTGAAAAATCGTGTCCAAAATACGGAACTAAATTAATAAGAAGGCAACTCTAAATAAAGGAGGATTATCATGAAAATTGCAATCATATCAAAGGGATCGAGTATACATCACCTTGTAGACCCGCAGTTTAAAAGTACAGATTATATAGGTGTTTATGATACAGATACAGACCAATGTATGTTCAAGTTAAATGAAAAAAACATGAATTCTGTACAGAGAGCTGGAATTCAGACTGCTCAGAACATTGTTCAAACTAGAGCAAAGGTATTACTAACAGGGCACTGCGAGCCAAAGGCTTTCTATGTGCTTCATTACGAAGAAATAAAAGTTTTTATAGGAGCTGACAAAACAGTAGCACTTGCAATAGAAGATTATAGACGTGGAAAGTTGCAAGAGGCGAAATCTGCGGATATTGAAGGATATTAGACATAAAATTAACAATAGCCAGTTAAAAAAAAGGAACAGAATCGTTGAAGAAAGGATAATAATAGATAGAGGTTTATCATCAAATTACAATCATATTAAAAGGTATGGGCAAAAATCATAGTCGGGTAGGAAAAATAGAAATGGCAAATATGATAGTAAATTAATCTGGATTTCAAAATAACTTCTTTACTAGCATATTGCCCGACAGGGAAAGTATCGAAAGTTATACTAAGGGCAACTATAGTTTGAATTGGTGGGCTATAATAAAACCTAGTATGCTTGCACCGAGCTAGGGGCTTTTTGTATTCAAATATAATTAACCATTTCTCTGGATTAATTAATTAAGTCTCAAACCTAACCATTTTGTCAGTTTATACACAAGCTCCCTATTCCATTGGCAGTACTGGATTTGATTTTGCGGCCTCAGTGACATGGTTGGTGTTATCATCCCTAGATGATTGTTCAGCGTTAGATTCCTCTCACTTAAGTGCCCCCATAAATCAATAGCGGGTGAATTTAAACCCGATGGGGTAAAGGTATGGGGGAAAAAGATTCATTCTATACCCCGAAACAAATAAAAACGGTCTAAACAACAGGGCTCACTTCAATGCTCGCATGAACCAGATTTAGTCTACATTCTTCCAATATTTCAAAAAGGGCACGATAGGTCAGAGGATAACTTAAATATCATCTGACAGATATCAAGATAATATTCTGATGATGATGTTTTCATTTAGACAGTTGATTCATGCAGAACTAACTCCTGATTTATTGTTTTAAACAGATTGTTGAGCTAATGCATTTCTTCCACAATTCATTTTTTGCACCAGAACCGTTATTATTCTCATGTAAGTTTTTAAATTAAAGTTTATTTTACATTCTCTTTACCCACACAATTTAGTTTTATTTTAAGTTTCTTTTAACTGGTTTGAATAATTGAATCTTCATCTTCTGTTCTTAATACTTGTTTTTTTTGATTCTTAATCTGAACAGTACCAACTTCTTCAATTGGGTTAATATCATATCCATTAAAATATGGATCGTCATAATATCTAATTTTTTTACAATGAACAGGCTTAAGCCCATCTATAAATACATATTGTTCATCTTTTGGAAGTTCTCTTATTTCATTAAAATGAATAAGATCTGACTGTATCTCGTAAACACTGCTTCCATCACTTTCTGATGTATTGCCTTTAACTAAACTGCCAAAAGCTCTGGATTTGGACGAACTATTATTTGATCTCTCAATTAGCTTTGTCTGTTTACCACCTAATCTTTGAATTAACTGCATGATTTTTGGATCACCAACACTAAAAAATTGAAGCATCCCTGTATCAATAAACAGATCTGGTTTTTTGTATTGCTCTATCTGGCTATATGTCTGAAAAACAGACCAGAAAACACATCTTCTACCTCTTAAAATTGATATCGCCTGTTCTATATCAGGGTTGTAGTCCAATTGACCAAGTTCATCGAGAAGAAATAAATATTTTTTCTGGGATAATTTGTTAACTTCCTCCTGCACAAGGAATGATTGAATTATTGACAATAACATTCTAATACATCTGGATTGCTGATTAATTTGGTCTTCTGGCATTATTATATATATGTCAACTTCTCCATCAATAAATCCTCTTAAATCATCAGTATTATTAGTAAATGTTTCTCTTAAATTAAAATCAACGAGCCACATTAACTGTCTTCTTGTTGAACTTAAAATACTGCCTCTTTCATTTTCCCCGGTAGTAAGCAGAGTTGATGCAGCCTGTTGTGCTCGTATAGACCCGTATTTCATAATGAATTTCATATCTTTCGTTATTTCTAAAAGGTCTCGGTTCAACAGTTGATAAATTTCAAATAAAGTAGGAGGTTCTTCTGGTTTTTTTAAGATGATTTCTTCAAGTAATTCACTTGTAAGTTCAGATCTTAACTTTAGTAATTCTTTATCAAAACTAACCGTAGAAATTCCATTTGATTCATTTAGCGCTTGCTGAGCCCTACGAAGAGTAATATTTGTTTTCTGATCATCAATTTTTTTTAAAATATTATTAATGGCTTCATTATATTTTGGAGTTATTCTAATATCTAAAATTAATTCCAACATCCCCCCTATAATAATCTGAGTTTGCTCATTAAAATGATTCGATGCTTCTGAAGTATGTTTGGAAGAGTCAGCTTTAACAATACTGCTTACCAATGATGTGATAAATCTATCACGGTATTTAATATCTTCCGGAACGTATGCTAATGGATTTATAAATGTGCGTTTTAGATTTTTCTCATATACAGGATTGTTTTTATCACGAAAACCCTGTTGTTCTGTTACTCCAAAAGGGTCAATAGTTAATACTTTTCTTTTATACTTCTCAACTCTGTACCGAGCTGTAACAGCCCATAGTTCACCTTTGGGATCATGCACGAAACATGGCCTATTCTCAGTGAGCAAAGCTGGTATTGTTATACCTGTAGTTTTCCCTCCTCCAGGTTTAGATATAACAGTACGATTGCAAATAGGAAATTTTAAAAGTTTTTGTTTTTTAATACTTTTACCAAAAATAGAATTTTCATCATTAAAAAAATCATTATCCTTAAGATATCTATCATTTGCAAAACTGGCCGTCCCATACATTCCTGAATTCTTTTCATTTTTGGAAAGCCCCTTCCCTCTCATGCAAAGCCTAAGAATATTAGAAAGGAACAAAGCAACTAGCGGAGGAATAAACTGCATATAACAGATTGTGAAATAATTACTAAAAACAGAAAATCTTCCCGCAAATGTAGTTGATTCCCCATACCGCATAGCGTAATTTTGGATGCCTCCCAAATCTTTAAAAAGTATTATTAAAATGAATGATACAGAACCTATTATTACGCCTGCTGATGTAGCAGCTAAAAACAGCTTTGCAGAATCTTTTTGAAGGGCTGAGAATATATATACTGTTATATATATTAAACCTATTACAATGCTTCCAGTTCCTCTTAATATGGGTAAATAAATCCCTTCATGACCAATAACCTCTATTCTTCCTGTCAGGATAATTGCCATCAATATAGAAAAAACAATTAAGACAGTCATAATTACATGAGCCGTCATTTGTGCGCTTTTATCATATACTGTTATATCTACTCCAAGCTTTTTATACATTTTGATTATCCATATTAATTACATGTATAACTCAATTTGTTATACATGTAGAATTTTATTATATTTTATATTTATAAGGATGTCTAAATGGGATATCCCTGGTTACAATCACATTAAACTCTGACCCTGGCCTTATTTCCAGTGTTGGCTGAATATTCAGGTTTTTTTGAACCATAGCCAAACCCGCCTGTCCTAATTGCAGACCAAGTGCTCCTGCAACAATATTTCCTGCACTTGTTCCGGAATTTGTGTTAGATGTGCTCCCCCATCCATTTTGAGACATCTGTATTCCGGCAGTAAATATAGCCATCATTATTGCATTGGAAAAAACTTTCCAGTAATGGTTGTTTACTTTATCACTAAGCCCTGCATATCCGGCAAGATCAGCTCCTGGCATCCCTTCAAGGTTAAGGTTTTCTCCATCAGGAAATATAACCCTACTCCAAACCATTAATACCCTGCTCTGTCCAGTGGATATCTGTGAAGAATACAATCCTATTAGAGTAGATCCCTGCGGAATCAATATATCTTTGCCGGTTGTTGAATCATATACATTCCTGCGAACCTTAGCTATTATAGTTCCAGGTAAGTCAGAGTTAATTCCAGACTGTAAAATGGCAGGGATAACCGCTCCGGCTTTAACCTCAAGTGAATATTTTTGATCTGTTGTAGTTTCATTCAAATATATATCCTCTTTTTTACCGGCAGTATTATAAAATTCTTTTTTTTCTCCCTGCATATTTGTAGCTTGATACTGAGTATTCATTTGTGTCTTTTCAACTATCTCAGCATCCCTGAAATTTTTTCCATTATCGTCAATGTCATTACCTGTGCTACTCGGTATTGAGTTTTGAGCACTGCCTAATGTTAGCGATGACCCCATAGCCTGTTGAAGAGCCTGCATTTTCATTTTTGTCATTTCGGCTTGTAATCTTTTCAGATAATCGTCCTGATGGTTTCCCTTTACTACCTGCTTTTGACTCCCTTCTTTAATGATTACATTGGGCTTTCCTGTTGCAGACGGGACACTGTCTGAGATATCTTTAAGAGATTCATATGCATTATCATTCTTGTTTACACTAACTACTTCAGGCTTTTTTGTGGTCTTATTACAACTACTGGTAAATGACAATCCCCAGAACACAAATAGAAGAGAAACAACAACTACCAGTATAATGAGTCCACATATTCTTGGACTTAACTGTATCCCCTTTATTTCTTTAGGTATAGTTTTATTCATGATTACTTCCCCCTGGTAACTTTAGCTAATTTATTAAGCCAGCTTGTTATTGGTTATATATACGGCTTCCTGTCTATCATCTATGAGGTTGAAAAAATAACCAGGTCTGCCTAAAATCAAAACCATTTGTGAGAAGACACCATCTACGACAAAGTATGGGCCTTTAACTCTATAATTAACCAGCTGTTTATCGCTGTTCTTGTATACATACAGAACAGGAAGATCCTGGTTTTCAACGTTTGGGGGAAACTGGATATATGTATGAGCATTATCAGAAAATATTCTGATAGGTTGCCATGTGGGATCATCACCACTCATTGAATAGTTAAAATTCAAATTGTGAATATTAATATTCGGAACGTCAGCAATTATAGATGAAGAATCAGTTGAATTATTACTGTCTCCTGAATTTATTTCTTGTTTGCTTATAAATTCATCTGCTTTCTTCTGCATTTCTTCGGGATACCAGAATTTAACCTGTTTAACAGGACTATCTTTAGTACTTACAAGTCCAAAATGATAAGTCCTTTTACTTGTCCCAACAATAATATTAGTTGCTATATTCCAGTCTTTAGGCTTGAATATTATATGCTGTACAGGCATACCATCGTTATAACTCATTAAAATTGAGTATGTCCATCGCTGAGTATCGCCCATTGCAATCCCTTTTGGCATTATCTGTTCACCGGGTTCAAGTTGAATATCTACAGCCTGTAATGGCTGTGCAGAAATAATAGGTTGAAAATCAGAACTAAATGGATAGGCAATAAAACCTTTTGTATTTATAATATTCATATTTCCTTTAGTTATAAAAGTCTTATATGCTTTCATAATTGCTGGATCAGGAGAATATTTAAAGCTTGCATCTGATACTGCATCAGCAGCATTAATTATTTTTATTTCTTTTTCAATCTTAGGTGCTGCAGTAAATTCACTTGGTTTAAACTGAGGCACACTTGAACAACCACCCAAAAGCATACCGCCGAGAATACATAGACTAAAATAAATTTGTTTATTGGACTTCATTTTCCTTCTTCTTTCTATTTATTAGCTTATTTGTACTTTTGACCATGAAATTGCAGTTATAAATACACCAAATGGGTTATACTGAAAATTTTTATCACTTGTTTGCTCTAAGTCATAAGATATTTGACCAGTATAATAATTTGTTGATACAACATTACCTCCTGTCGTACGCTTAATTTCTTCCCATGTTATCTGATATATGTTATTCCCAACAGCAAGTATAGTTTGTATATTTACTTCATTTGTGAATTTAGAGTTTATAACAAATGGGTTATTTTCTGTTATATATCCTTTGACTATATTAAGTGCATTACTGTTTCCTACAGTATTAACACTTGCATATACTTCTGCTAGTCGTGCTTTTTCTATAATATTATCACCCGACACACTGCGAAGATTAATTATAAATTTCTGTAAAAAATATTTAATGATTTTAGTTGTAATTGTTGGTGCTTTTTGGGCTGAATTAATATCAACAATGTTGCCATTTTGTCCAACATTAACTATATAAGGCTGTATCTTACTCTGAGTTCCCATCACGATAAGTCCAAAGGTTGATATGACTAAAGCAATTGATAAAACAATTGTGGTGTATCTGTATTTTTTTGTCCTATCAAGAGCTGAGCCATACATATCATTCCAGGCAGCTTTACCTCTTAGAAATGCGTTATCTTGCCATTTTTTTAAAATTATGACTTCCCTTTTTTTAACATTTTCTTTAGCCGTTTTTGCTTCTAATAGTTTAATTTTTGCCATTTCTAAAGCAAAAATTCTAGTGGTTTCTTTGTTTTTTGAAATAGTAAGTTTTTCTTTTTCAGCTTTACGTTTTCGAGAAGCTACAAGTTTTTCTTTTTCAGCTTTTTTATTAGCCAATTTATTTTTTTTATTCTCAAGTTGTTTGGCTTTAACAATTTTGTTTTTTTCAATTAATATTCGTTTATCTTCTCTGACGTTTTCCCTTTCAATGTTTCTTTCTTCAATTTTCTTTTCTTTTCTGTCGAGGATATATTGATTATGCTGTTTGAAATCTTCAATATTTTGCATTTTTTCAAACCGACGTTCTTTTTTCTGAAGCTCCTTAAAACTTAATGCTGTTTCTTTTTGCAAAGAAATAATTTCTTTTTCCGTTTCAGTTTCTAAAGCTTCCAATTCATAATCAATTCTTTTAAACTCGCTTTCTTTATCTTTTTCAAGTTTTATAATTTCAGCTTTTATTTTTTCATTAAGTAATGAATGAATTTTATTAATTTTCCCCGTTTCTAATTCAGCATTTTTAAAATTAATAGATGTTTCTTCTTCTATTTTCTTAATCTGAAATTTTCTATCTTCCTCAATCTCTTTTTTGGTTTTTTGTATTTCTGATTCTTTTAGCGCTTTTTCTTTTAGGAAAGCATGAAACTTAATTTCCTTAGCTTTAGCAATTTGTTTTAGCTGGAGTTTATTTTTCTCAAGTTCTACTTGTTTTGATTTAGCAATTTTATCATATTCAGTAGTCAAAATCCTATCTTCAATGTTTTGGGCTTCTTTGATTTTTTTAAGTTCAACTTCCAAAATATTTATTTCATTCTTAAGTTCTGTTTCTATTTTTTCTGCTAAAACTAGTTTGTCTGGGTTAATTCTGCTTTTTTCCAATTCAGCAGACTTCATTAGCAATTTCTTTTCTTCTTCAATTCTGAATTTATTGAATTTATTAGCTTCCTCTTCACGAATTTTGCTTGTCTTACTTTTTTGTCTTAACAAATATTCTTTTTTATCCTGAACAATCTTTTGCTGTTCATGTTTTTTGGTTTTAAGTAGATTTTTTCGTTCCTCAAAAGCTCTTAACTTTTCCTTTTTCTTAAATTCAAGCCGGTTCTCCTTTTCAATATATTCAGCGTTAATTTGTGATTCTCTTTGTTTTTTCTTTGTAATTAGTTCAGCTTTTTCAATTTCAAAAGATTTATCTTTATTCAAAAGTTCTTTTGCAGAAAGAATCCCCTCCTCTACTTTAAATTTTGTCCTTTTAATCATGGACTTTAGTTTAATTTTCATTTTATTAATCATCTCACTATTCTCCAATTGTATATTTAAAGTTTTTTTACATTTTTAGGTGATGAAGACTGATTGTTAGATTCTGAACTGGTTGGTTGAGGTTTTGTGCCTGTTGCGATCCTTTGTCCTCCTGCTTTCATCTTTTTAGCACCTTGTGATATAGATAAACCTGCACCACTAGCGGCAACTTTTGCTGCTCCCGCACCCATTTGCCTTGCCCCTGCGGACATCATAGTAGGATTTAATGATGCAGCTCCTGCTACTGACATTGCTGCCCCATATACACTTTGAGCTGCTCCAGGAGCTGCTTTTGCTGCTCCTACAGTTGCCTGTGCCCCACCCGTAGCAACCTGCGTCATGCCCATAGATCCATGATATCCTCTCCCTGCAGCTCTTCCTGCAACTGATGCTCCAGCTATTGCTCCGGCTACGGCTTCGCCTCCATGAGTCATTAAGCCTCCAACACCGGCCAATGAGGATATAAAAGGAGGAATATTTTTAGTTAGTAGGTAGAAGATTAAACATGCTCCGGCAACTGTTAGCCAGGAGGTATAATATGTATCTGAACTTTTAGATGCAACTAAATACGAATACCATTGTCCAGCCAAGGATGTTCCTATGCCTACAACAAGATAAAGACCCATTAGTTTTAAACCTAGTGCAATACATTTCTGTATCATATTTTTTGCCATAGGGCTTGTTAATGCACTTGCTCCAAAAGCAAAAAATATACAGCTAGAGGCATAGATTATATAAACCATAACTAACGTTACTATTAAGTCTGCAGCAATAAGTACATATGAAAAAACTATTACACATGCTACTATAATACTCATTAAGGCACCAAATGTATGAGTTAAAAATCCCATTTCCATTCCTGCACTGAAGACTTCATTTGCGACGTAAAGTCCCTGCCCGAATACAGAGCTTGGGTCAAGACTGCTTATACTTCCTGCTCCTGCTCCCATTTGCATAAAGGAATTTATTATTGCAGGAACCCATTGCCCTCCATTAATAATAAGAGTATAGAAAAAACCTATTATTATTACTTGTTTTAATGTAGTAGCAACAATTGAGTCCATCTCATTTCCTTTAATGGTCATCCAGGCAATACTCCAAATAATCTGTA
The DNA here is from genome assembly GCA_964625675.1 of uncultured Victivallales bacterium. Lineage (GTDB taxonomy): Bacteria > Verrucomicrobiota > Lentisphaeria > Victivallales > GWF2-38-69. The sequence goes on from CAZVCD010000022.1 coordinate 13,322, forward strand.
TTAAAGCGAGAATTGCTATGAGATAATTTGCATGAGTAACTAGAGTGGCACCCCAAATCTGAATTTTTTGTAAATATAATAAATTTATATTATTTAGTGAATATGTATCCATAATAAATTTCCTTTAATACCAGCCTGAAGAAATAGCTCCTTGGCCATTATCCTTATATTCAGATGAACCTTTGAAATTACCTAGAAACTTTTTCTGATTATTTATGTCTTCCTGGGATTGCTGCACCCTAAAGGCATAGTAAGCAGCCTGATTACTACCTGTGGCTAATGCTGACTGAATAGCAAATTGTTGGTTATTAAGGATATTCCCCTGTATCTGATTACTCTGTTCCTGTGCACTTTCATGCCCTGATACTTTACCTTGTGCTTGATTTAACTTTTTTAATGTGCTGCCATATTCTTTTATAGAATTACCTAATCCCTGAACAGCAGATAAATTGCCCTTTAGAGTATTTAATACTCCAAATGATCTTTGTGTCATTATTTGGGTATAATCTTTTATGCCAGTTTCTGCATCTCCAGGGAAAAGTTGGTCAAATGTATTTACTGCACTTGATGTAGCAAAGGTCATAGAATTTGCTATATCTGCAGCTCCATTTATTTCTGATATTTTGTCACTAACATCACTCCAATTAGATATCCCCAATCCCTGAGAGTTTTTCTTAGCTAATTCTAACGTATTACTCATTGAGTCTAGTGTTTTAGTTGAAGTATTTAAGCTTGAAATAGCAGTTGCTCCGTTTTGTATTGCCTGTTGATAGTTTGTAGGATCAAATACAATGCCGGAAGCAAAAGTAGAAAATGTTCCGATCATTAATAATATTAATATTATTCCTTTTATGCTAATATTTTTATTCATGATGCTATCCTGATCTTACGTGTATTTTTTTGAGCTAGCTGAATATGTTCCTTCCAGTCATAGAGTCCCTTGTAATCTAACCATCTACCTACCCATTCTGGATCATTCTTGTCATAAATTTCTTCAAATTTATTTTTATCCTTTTTGCTAGATATTGCTATAAAAGCGAGTGCTACAGGACCTAAACCCAAGTCAATTACCCTGTTCCCATCGGAATTAGTAACGTAATAGTCTTTTTTGTACTGCATTGTATTAATAAGCTGAATTTGCCTTTCATTAAGACCAAAAAACTTATATACATCTTTGGAACTACTCATTGCTTCTTTATTAGCCAAATATATTTTAGTCGCACAGGATTCAGCTAATACTGCACTTATTGGAGATCCAGATACATCACTCAATGCCTGGGATGTAAAAATAACGGCAACATTGAATTTTCTTAAGGTTTTTAACCAGTTTTTAATTTTCCTGGATATTATTGCATTGTCTATATACATCCATGCTTCTTCCAAAATCAATAATGTTGGTTTTTGCTTTTTAAACATCCTGTTTAATTTTCGGAATAAATAATTAATTACGGGGATATATAGTTCTTCTTTTTGCTCTAGAAGCCAACCAAGTTCAAAACCCATTAAACTTGAAGTCTCTATATTGTCGGTAGGCTGATTCAGAATCTTTCCAATGGTCCCATCTGTTGCATAAACTTTTAATGCGGTACGAAGATCAGCATCCTGAATAGAATTGATATAATGTGATATAGACCAATATTTTCTATCCGAATTCCTTAATGTATCAAGTGTATGTCTTATTTTTTCCTTAATCTCACCATCTAATCTGATCGTTTGCAGTTCACACAGTTCTTCAACAAATCCACAAGCCCACTCGAACTCTTCTTCACTATCAATATATTGAAATGGTGCAAAATTAACTGAATGTGCATTTTCACTTCCTATATCATAATAGTCCCCGTTCATTGCAAGAATAAGAGGCTTATTTGAGTTATCTTTATCCAAAATAAAAATTTGACTATCTTTGTATTTTCTATGTTGGGCTGTAATCAATCCCATTAATGTTGTCTTGCCAGTGCCTGTAGGACCTATTATCATGGTGTGCCCAACATCATCAACATGAAGATTAAATCTATATGGTGTTGACCCTTGAGTCTTTGAATAAAATAATGCCGGCGAACCTTTTGGATAATGGGGGCATGGAGCATTCTCTTCTCCTTGATAAATACTACTTGTTGGGGCAGTATTAGCCAGTGTAATTGAATCGACAAGCGGTCTGCGTAAATTGTAATAACCATGACCAGGAATAGAACCAAGATAAGCCTCTACTGCATTTACTGTTTCATAGCGGATTAAATACCCTAACTGCTGTAACTGCCTACGAATATATCTAGCATCTTCTTCCAACTGTCTTTTATCGGTATTCATAAGAATCACAACTTTTGTTAGAAAACCATATCTAACTAGACCACTTTGATTTGTTGCCATTGCATCTTCAGTTTGATTAGCCATATTAAGAGCATCTCTATCCCATCTTGTGTTTTCAACACCTATAGCTTCTTTTACCAACCCCATAAATCCTTTAGCCTTGCTATTCCAGTGTTTTAAGTGAGCATTCATATATGACTTTGCAGAATCTATATCAAGCGGTACAAACCTGCATGACCATCTATATTCCAATGGAATTGTGTTTAAAATATTTAGAATAGTTGGATATGAATAAATTGGAAAATCCTGAAAATCTAAAATTTTTATAAATTTATTATCTATCTTAGGTTCAAGACCTCCTAAAAAATCATCTCTGGCTAGATAAGCATCCATATAGTGAGTAATTGACGGCATAGCTATATCTTCACTTTTTCCAGAAATACAATAATGAAGAAACTTAAGAATCTGTTCTCCTTCCAGTCTCTGTATGTCAAATGATCCTCCAAGTGTATCGACAACGTTGCTTAAAGTTATTTCAAATTTATTTATATACTCATCTAATGTTTCTTCTTTTATTTCTTCGTCCTGCTCATATGCAAATTTTTTAACAGTTTTACTTAATTCACTTATCGGTCCTCTACTAATTGTAAGATAGTTAACGGTGTCGTAATGTACTTTTTCTGCTTTATACTGCTGTCTGCGCTCTTCATCAATTATACTGGAAACAGCATCTGGAAATCTATGTTTACTTGGGTAGTTTGTTGATGGGATTCTTATGAGGTTAAACTCTATCATCCAGTTTTCTTCTGTTAGTCTAAATACCTGATTAAACATCGTTCTCAAATAATCTAGTTCCGCATCGGTGCTTGAATCAACATCATTTCCCTGATATACAAAAAATGCCATTAATCCCCCATCTTTATTAACTATAATGTTGTTATAAGGCATTACTGCATAGCTTAATAAGTCAGCAAATCCTTTAAGTTTTGCTTTTTTTGATATTGCGATTACCTCTTCGCTGTTTTTATGAAAGAGGTAATCTATTTTACTAGCTATTTTATTAAATACAGATTTCATTGATATTAACTCCTTTTTGATCTTACAGTTGGCCTAATATTGATTAAATCAGGATTTATAGAAGCCCCTCCCCTTGCAGGAAAATACGCCTGTTTGTAATGAATATGTCTCGTATAAATAGCAATCATCTGAGGATCTTTCTTTGCCAGCCAGACAAAAAATAAATGACATATGATAAATAAGGCTGGTCCAAAATAAATTCCTGGAGCCTGAAAATTTGATGCAGTTACTATGACTAAACTTAATGTCCCATATATGATTGTAGATCTTCTTTCAGCTCCGCAGAAAAGTATCGGCCTCAACAAACTTCTATTTACTTCAACAACAGTCCCCCTTGACATAATTCGACTCCGTTTTTAAATTAGTGAATTAATGCACCTGAAAAATTAAATAGTGATGACAGCCATCCTGTAGCTGCCAATGCAACACCAAGTCCAAGAACAATCATGAGCATTCTTCTTGTTGCACTTCCAAATTCCCCAAAAGCCATCATACATCCGGCCACTACTATTGCTGCAATTGCAATGCCTCTTACAATTGGCCCTGACATTGACTCAGCAAATATGTTCATTGGTTGCGACCATGGTAATGAATCAGTTTGGCTTGCAAATGTACTTAATCCGAATAACATGAAACCTGTAATTGCGACGAATTTTGTTTTTAAATAATTCTTCATCTCATTGCTCTCCATTTATTAGTTTAATTGATATATTCAAATTTAAATTTGTTATTATCATCAACACCTTTAACTAGTGCAACATTGTTTATTACTCTTCCACTAGAATTTTTCTTACTACGCTCGATAGTTACAATCATATTGACCGTTTCACATATTAATGATATTGGTGGTGTTTGAGTTGCTTCCATCGCTAGATCAATGCATCTTTGTAATGCAGAAGTAGCAGTTGCTGTATTTGAATGAACTGTTGCAATACCTGAGCATCCAACGTTCCATGATTTTAGTAATTCTAGCATTGCTTTATCTCTTACTTCTCCAACGAGAATCCTGTCAGGTCTTGAACGCAGAGTTATTTGCAATAATGTATTGAGGTCTATGTTAGATTGTTTGTTTGTGTACATAGATAATAAATTCCCAGCATTACATTGTAATTCAGGTACATCTTCAAGTGTTAAAATTCTTTCTGTTTTACTGCACTTGGCTGTTAGTGTATCTATACAGGCATTTGCGAATGTTGTTTTTCCTGTTCCAGGAGCTCCACAAATTAGAATTGATTTTTTACCTATAATCGCATTTTCGATTGCCCTAGCCTGATTTTGATTAATAATTTCAGACTTTAAGTAGTCAGACATTGTATAAATTTGTTTCGCTCTTTTTCTAATAGTAAAAGAGGGACTCTCTGTTATAGGAGGAATTGTTGCTTCAAAACGTGCTCTATCAAATGGTAGTTCAGTTTCTATAAATGGAAGACTTTTATTAATTGATTTATTATTTAGTCCTGCTGTATTATAAATAAATCCTGTTGCCATTCCCTTACTCATTATTCCAATTTCATACATTCCCTGAATCCTATGTTCAACCCAAAGAACTCCGCTTGGGTTTAACATGATTTCAGTAATGTCATCATCGTTGATAGCATTCATAACCAGGTTTCCTGCATCAAATGCAAGTTTTTCTAATTCGGACTCCTTTAATACATTTAAATAATTTTCTTTTCTTATCATGCTGAAATCTCACTTTCTAGAATGTCTATAATTTTAAAGTCATTGGTATATCAAAAAAAATAATACGATGAAAAGAGGTGCAATAAATTGAAGAATATTATATAATAAATGATCATAAACAGACTTTTTAATATGATTTTCTTCATGTGCCATAACTCATACTCCAGAACTACTAATATTGTTATTTACTTTGTCTCTTTCAGATTGTGTTATGGGGTTTCTTTTAAAATAATAGTCATATTTTCCTCTAGTGATATTTATCCCTTTTTGTTTTAGATAGTCTATTATTTTGGCTTTTGAATATCCCTTAACAGCTATTAGGATTACTATTACGGATCTCAATTCATCTAGAACCCGAACTCCAGCTTTTGGTAAATCTATGACTTCTTTTCGGATTTCTTCAATTATACTGTCTATCATTTTAAATGGCTCCGATTTACATGTTTGATTTTTAGTAAACGCTGACAACAATACACAGAAAAATTAAGAACTCAAGCGGTAAATGAATAGATTATTCAATAAATAACAGAAAACAACATATTTCTTAGGTAAAAATGCGCATTAGTGAATAAATTCAACAGAAAGGTTCTAAATAATACTTTTTATTAAAAATTTATTAGCAATATTTAGATAAAAAAGACATATTTACCCTATGGGATTGATTCATTCGATAAATAATCCTTATTTAAACATAAAGATACAGATAAAGATGATTATTAGATCAATAGAAAAATTAGCAGAAAATCTAGAGAGACTTATAGCTGTTAACGGTAGTTCTATAACTTTGATTGCCAAGAAATTGAATGTTTCTCAGCCAACTATTTTTAGAATTTCAAAAGGACAAACCCAAAAACCCAAACCTAGAATAATAAAAAAATTGGCAGCATACTTCAAAATTCCAGAAGAAGAACTTATAGGCAATAAAGAAATAGAATGGGCTAATATTGATGGTTGGATCAACACAATTATAGGCAATACTCGTAGTGTACCATTATACTCATGGACATTAAATAATAATTATATTCTACAGAAATCAAAAGAAAAAGAGGAAATTGTTATATCCTGTCCAGTTTCTAGTGAAGCATTTGCATTAAAGGTAAAAGATTCTTCAATGGAACCAGTGTTTCCATTGGGCTCCACTATTATATGTGATCCTAATAAAAGATTTCAACATGGTAGCTTTGTTATAGTAATGTTAGAACATAATAAAAATTTATTCTTGAGAAAATTACTTCAGGATATTGATATAAATTACATCAAACCATTAAATAAAGAGTTTGGTGCAGACCTTATACGGGAACTGGGAAAGAAAGACCAAATTTTTGCTACTGTGGTACATGTTCAATATGATTTTTAAACAGATTATTACATGAAAATAATGATAAGGCTAATTATGACAAGAACACAAATTAAAATTTTAATTTTATCAGCAAGTGGACAGTTCATTGAATTTTATGATTTTATTTTATTCGCCCTTTTTGCAAATGTTATTTCCTCTCATTTTTTTTCAGGTGATATTTATACTAAATATATATATTTATTTAGTATTTTTGCTGTTGGATATATAGTTAGACCACTGGGAGGTGTTATTTTTGGGCATTACGGTGATACAAAAGGAAGAAAAAATGCTTTTAAAGCTACTATTTTAATTATTTCCGCAGCTACATTCTTTATGGGGCTTATTCCTAGTTATAATAATATAGGCATAATAGCTCCTATTTTGTTTTTAGTAGCTAGAGTTCTACAAGGAATTTCTTTAGGAGGTGAATTGCCAGGTGCTACTTCCTTTGTTTATGAATTTATGTCTAATAAGAATAAAACATTTGGTACATCTTTTATCCATTCAGCATCACTTATTGGTGTTTTATTTGGATTTTTAGTTATTAATATTATTTCATTTATTTTTAGTGAGTCTCAAATAGTTAACTATGCTTGGAGAATTCCTTTTTTCCTAGGTGGTATCCTAGGGTTCTTTGTTTGTGCTTTTCGTGGTAATATGGAGGACACTCCCGTTTTTGAAAAGCTTGTCAGGTTCGAGCAAATATTACGATATCCTTTAAAATCACTATTTAAAAAAAATATTAAAAATTGTGTATTGGGTATTTTAGTATATTTAGCTCCAGTTTTTGGTACTGTTTTTATAATAATTTTTCCAAGTATTTTACCAACATTGTTAAAGCAAGAACCCTATATATACCAAAAGGTTAGCACTTTAGCTATGATTTTACTGATACTGTCTATAGCCTTTTTTGCTTATATTATTGATAAATTTAAAATTAATATTTATCTTTTTTTTACGATTTCTTGTCTTATTACTATCTGTTCAATATTTCCTCTTATTGTTTTACTACAAACTCAAAGTTATATCGGTATTATTATAGCTTATTTACTTTTTCCTATTTTTGCTGGTATGCTAGCTGCTGTTGAACTGCATATACTTTCCAGGCTATTCCCGCCAACTGTTAAATATTCAGGATTGGGATTGGTTATTAATATAAGTGCAATATTAGCTGCTGGTTTAGTCCCCTTAATTACAACTTTATTATTAAAAGATACCAATGGTTTGTACTATGTGGCTTTTGCATTGATTATTGTTATGGCTTTTCCCACAATTGCTGGTCTCATATTATTCTTTCGCCCCCCATGCGAAAAAAAGCTTGAAAAAATTGATAAAGATATACGATATCTGTACAATTTAGATCAACAGTGTGATAACGACACCTTAACTCCAGTAGAAGAAATTATGTTTATGCAAAAATTAGATGATTTTGTCTGTAAACTAGTAACAAGTGATGACTTTTATGCAAAATCAAAGAATAATTTAACGTCAAATGATCTATTTATTTCGAAAGAAATGGATAAAATTAAAATTACTGAGATTCAATCATTGAACTTAAAACAGCAGCAACAACTTTATAAAAAATGCAAATATTTATTAACAATGAAAGCAAATGATCCATCTTCAGTATTACATAAATATAAAGGACTTTTAGATAATAGTTCTGGTAATAAATATTATACATATTTTTATAGTAGACTATTAATAAAAGAATTAAAAGCAGTTAAAGAGAAGAAGAATTTTACTGCAAATGATATAAACCTTGTATTAGCTGGATCTGAATAAAATTATAGCAAGTCCACCACTTGATGAGAAGCAGATTTTACTTTTAAAAAAGAATGGTGTTATATTTAAGAATAGCTTAATAAACACTACATCTAAATATATAATTGGTCATATTGGGAATGCTGCTGTTGTTGCTCTAGGTATATCAACTCCTATAACTTTGGTCATTTTAAATCTATGTAACAATTTAAAAAAGATTATATCATATACTTCAGGACTTAACCATATTGACATTAAGTCCTGTAGGGAGAAAAATATAGATGTTATGGGGTTACAATGTTATTGCTCTACAACAACCGCCGAAAAAATTATTGGTTTTATAATTGTTGCGATGAACAATATTATTCCTGTAGTTTCTCATGTCAATAAAGGGCATTGGAATGCAGATTTGTTTAAGGGAAGAGAATTAGCCAATGTTACTTTAATTAATACAAGCCGTGGCGGTTTAATTAATGAAAAAGCACTTTTTATGTTTTTAAAAACCAACAAAAAAGCTACTGTATTTCTTGATGTCCTTGAAACTGAGCCTATTGCTATGGACTTTTATTTGAATAAGTTAAACAATGTATTTATAACCCCACATATAGGTTGGAATTCAGTTGAATCAATTGAACTACTTAAATATTGGTTATTTGATGAATTAATGAAAGCCTATAATCATCTTACAAACAGTTAATTATAGGGGGGGGGATTCAGATGGCTACCGTCGTATAAGCTAATGTCTAATAGGTTTTTCACTAACTTACTATTTAAGCCCGCATTGTGGTCCTAAATATTTAAATTAGAGAGAGTTTATACCCTCTCTTGGGAGCAGTTAAGCATGTTTGAGGTGATATTTTATTTCAATTTCTGCACCACAGGCGGTAGCTATATCTGCAAGAGTATTAATGGTTATGTTTTGTCCTCTCTCTATTCTTGCATAATTAGGCTGTTGCATATGTAGTTTTTCTGCAATATTAATTTGTGTAAGCCCTGCTTTTTTTCTCATTTTACAAATTAATTGGGCTGCTTTTAATGAAGCTCTAATTTCATCTATTTTATTCTGATTTTTAGAAGCACTTAAAAAGGCTTCTCTTTCAGAACTTTGCTTTTCATATATAGATTTACCGTTAGTCTTTAAGCTTTTTATATTATTTCTTAAATTTTTTAGATCATCATTTTTCATGATTTTTGCCTTTACTATATAAGCTTTTCTTTTTTTAATTCCTTAACAATCTTTGAAGCTATATTAAATTCCTTTATAGGAATTTCTCTTGTTTTCTTTATATATCCATGAATTCCATAAATATAATTTTCTTTGCCGTATACATAAAAAACTCTAACATTTCCTGCTCTAATTATTCTAATAGCAAACA
>CAZVCD010000023.1:0-22547 GCA_964625675.1 uncultured Victivallales bacterium
TAAGTGTTTTTGTTGGTTGGCAATATTTTGCATTTGTGCATTCATAAAATTGTTTACAATGCCAACATTAGGGCGGACACACAGGTCCGCCCCTACGGCAATGTTGACAATAATTGCATGAAAATGATTTGGCATAATTATATATTCACCGCAGCAAATATCCGGGAATTTATTCATTAATTCAAAATACCATTTTTCTATCATTTTGCCTACATTATTTAATATCATTTTTTTGTCTACTATTTTACCAAATAAACATGAATGGTTTTTTACACATATCGTAACATAATACATACCTGATTGTGTATAATCATAAGTTTTCAGACGAATTGAATGTCGTAGTCCGTTCATGATAGTATTTCTGCTAATTTTCTAATTAATTTTTTCTTTGGTCGATCGTAAAAAATGCCTCGGTTTGATGTGCGGTTTTCACTTACACCGCGTAAAAAGATATAATAAACACCACCAAAATGTTTGTCATAATCATAGTCTATCATTGTTATAGACAGGTATTTATCCAGTGCTACAGTATAAAACAGGTATTGTAGATAATAGTGGTGGTTTCCTATCTCTGCTTTTAGGCCGTCCAGCTCAAATCCTTCCGGTGTTCCATCTAGCTTATTGGACTTCCAGTCAAGTATATAATATTTTCCATTATGCCTGAATACCAAATCAATAAATCCGGTCATGTAACCGGAAACTAATCGTTTATTCCAAACAGTAGTATGGGCGTATTGCGATACGCCCTTACTGTCAAATTTATTTTTTTTAGTAAAATCTTTAAGACAATCTGATATATTAACCATAGAAAATCGTTTATTTAGTGGGAAATTGAATTCCATCTCCGGTAGTTTATCTGAATTATTAATACCTGATAAGTTTAAATTGTTCTCTGCGGATAACGTTGCATTTAATACATTTCTGACCATATTGACTACGCTGTTTTCTTTTTCCCAGATGACAGCAGCATTAATTCCATTGTTTAGTCTGTATATTGATAACTTTTCTTTTACTATTTCTGTTATCTCTTCATCATTGGCGTCGAAATTTAATTCTTCGAAAATTTCATGCCAGCAAGTTCCTGTTTTGGCACCCGCAGGAAAATTAAAAATATTTATAGATGAGTCTGTGAATGTTGGTATGCTTTCGGAAACTATATTATCATTTTCATCATAATCTTTGGATATGACTGTATTCTGCTTATAGCTTCCTGTATCATAGGGGGCAAGATTCGAAAAACTTGTAATCATCCAAGTGTTGTCTATTAATCCGCTGGAAAACTTCCTATATGACAAACCATTTGCTGCAGATAAGTTTTTACGCTTGTAAGTAGCTGCACAATCAAAAGTTTTAGTCTCAGTGTTGTCTAACTTTATGTGTTTTGTTTGCTGTTCAGTTAAATGCGGTGCCAAAGTTGAATCTTTAGCCTCCTGTGCGATTGGTCGTAATGCGGTTGCAATACCTCCTTTTTTTTGTTTCATTATTTCTTTATTGCAATAAAACTGATAATCAAGAGCACTTGTATTTTTTTTGCTTCTTGAACCTGTTTGTCCCCATAAGACATAACATTGATATTTTGAACGGGTCAATGCAACATACATAAGACGTGTTAGTTCTTCAAGTGTTTCATCATAGCTAATGTTTTTGGCTATTTCGCTTCCGGAAATATCTAGAATGCATCTATAATCCGGGGAAGGGGTACTTTTAGCTGTTTGACCTTCAGGAACATATTCTGTTGTACTAATATCTGGAGTTTTGTGATATTTAAAAACAGTTGATCTTTCTTGGGAAGGAATAGCGTTTTTAGCCCATAAAAAAGGACAAAAAACGATAGGGAACTCAAGTCCTTTTGCTCTGAAAACTGTCATTATTTTTACTGCGTCATCATCGCTTTCAAGTCTGATTTCATATTCATCACTATCGTTTCGTGTTTCTATATTTCTCTGTTTAGACAACCAATAGAGGATTCCATTAATTCCAAGCTTTGAGTCAATTTCCTGTTGATGTAGAATTTCTGTGAGATGAAGAATATTGGTAAGTTTTCTCTCTCCTCCAATTTGAGACAGCAGTTTATTTTTTATATCATATTCAACGGCAAAGGAATTAAACATTTCAATAAATGAAGAGGTCAGCCATTTTTCATGACATCCCTTGAAATTATCATATAATTTATCAAGATTGACGGAGGATTCTGCTTCATGGGACTCAGTAATTTTAGTTATATCATCTAGAGAATATCCCATAATATCAGTAATCATTGCACCTTTTAGAGATTTAGTGTTTGTTGGTTCCGCAATAGCTCTTAATACATATTCAAGATGTTCTGCTTCTGTGGAGTCAAAAACAGAACCTGTAGCCTGCATTACAGCTGAAATGTTGAGTTTGTTTAGTTCTGGCTGAAGCAATCGAGCCTGACGATGTGATGTTACAAGTACAGCTATATCTTTTGGTAGGACTGATCTTTTCTTTTCATTTTCAGTGATAGAGATTTCTTTATCTGTAAGAAGTTTATAGATTTCAACTGCTGTTCGTTCGCAACATGCCTGTAACAAGTCAGGACTACTGTATTCACCGGGCAGATATATTAATTTTAGAGGTTGGGGGTCTGGATTTGTTCCAATCCTGAAATTATCATTTTTATCATCTGAATCTACATTAATAAATTTAATTGCCTCAGTGACAAAAGGTATGTAATGCTCTTCTCTTTTTCCAAAAAGAGCATTAATGGCATTAACCATATTTGGACTTGACCGCCAGTTCTTGTCTAGTGTAAAAACTTCACCAGTTTTACGGATATAATCTTTAGCTTTACGGTAAGTAAAAATATCACCGCCGCGAAATCCATATATAGCCTGTTTGGGGTCGCCTACGATGAACAAGGGCCTGCCGCCGTCAATAAAAACTTTTTTAAATATGCTGTATTGCACTGAATCTGTATCCTGAAATTCATCAATAAGCGCAGCCGAGAACTGTTTTTGAATTTTAGAAAGCAGAGGACTGTTGTTGCCCTGAATATGATTATTAACTCTGGTTAGAAGATCATTAAAAGATTGAATATTCAGTTCTGTTTTTCTTTTTTCATATTCTTTATCAAAATAGTTGCGGCATTTGTGTTTTATAATTGTTCCAAAACTTTCAAATATCTTCTTATTGGCTGCTAATTCGGAACAATCTCTAAAAAAAGGATGCTGTGGAGGTGTTTCATTCGCATTTTTACCTGCGGTTGTAAGTGCTTTGTCTATATTTTCCTGCGTAAGTTTTTCTACAGCTGCAAATGTTGTTTTATTAAATATACCCTGAAGGAATAGTTCTACATTGAAACATATCTTTTGTGTTTGTGTAGGACTAAATTTCTTCTGATTGAGATATTGATTGGATAAAAGATTATTGATTGCACCACTATCCCAATGGTTTTTCATTTTATAAAAGATTTTCTTGATTTCTGGAGTGCAGTCACGAGTATGTTTTTTGGGCTCAATATCAACATCTTCATCACCTTTGTTCGTAAAGTTGTTTACGAAGGAAATGAGATTTTTTATAGTAATGCCATTATATTCCATTAAGGCTGTATTAAAGGAATCTACATCATAAGATTCACGTCGCCAGAAATCTTCTACAATATCCTGAATAATAGGACCTACATCTTTTTCAAGTTCAACATTGAACAGAATACCGCTTTCAAAGGAATAGTCATCAAGCATCTTCCTACAAAATCCGTGTATAGTGTAGATTGCGGCGTCATCGAAATTTCTAAGAGCTAATGACAAACGTTTTTTTCGTGTTTCTAAGTCTATTTCAATATTATTGCCATTTTTATCTATATAAAAACTTTGAGAAGCCAGCTCTTTTATTTCTTTAGTAGAAGTTTCTCCCTGATAGTATACATATATTTCATTTAAAATAGATCTTATTCTATCTTTTAGTTCTTTTGCTGCCGCATCGGTAAATGTTACAACCAGGATAGAATCAATGCTTAATCCCTTGAGAAGTATTAATCTTGCATAAAGGTTCTGAATATTATAAGTTTTTCCTGTACCCGCACTGGCCTCGATAACATTGACATTGTCAAGACTACAGGAAAGAGAATTAAATTTTTTATATTCTTGCATTGTTACTAATCCTCTCCCTCTACCCAAAAGTTTGAAAAGACTGTTTTTGAATAATAATCAAAATCATTCGTAGTAAGCATGTTTTCATCAAAGCAGAGCTTAATATATGGGTCTTCTATTTCCCCTTTATTATATTCATCACCAATAAATACTTTTCCTGCTTCTCTCAGTTTATTTTTCTTTTTTATAGCGTATGTATAAGATGTATATGGGAAAAGTGGTATCGGTTTAGCTAACCCTTTTTTATAAATCTTTACAACTTCAGTCAGAATATCTGTAGCTTCTTCCTTAGACATTTCTGAGTATTGCTCCGCATGGAATTTGCTATTGTTTGTTTTACCTACAAAGCAATATGTTGTATTACCAAAACCAGCAGCGATAAAAGCTAAATGCCTCAGCCAGCCTTCTATGATCCTTTTTCCGTTCATAACTGCTATTTGAAAAAACACCTGATACTTGTCTGCGGATATGTTGTTCAGTGTTCCTTTAAGAAGAGAACCGTCTACTTCCAATTCGAAGTTTTTATTTTTAGTGTTTTTTAATAATTCTCTGGGTGCTTTAAAGCCTTTTTTGTTTTTATCAAATAACTCTACAACGTTTTCATAGCTTTTATTAAAAACATTTATGCCCTCATGACCTATTGGTAATTTACCTGTAAGCTTAAGTCGCAGATATAAATCATCTCTAGGCGTCTTTTCTAGTATAGAATTGACAATGTCATGATTAATGAGGTATTGTTCTAAACCATCTAGTTCAAGTGGTTCTGTGTCGAGTGGTATTATTGAGTTATCTGTACTTAGATTTACATTTAAAGTTTTAGTTAGCAGTGCTTTGCATGGGTTTTTAAAAAAATAGATCAGATCTTCTAGTGTAATATTTGTTATTTCTTTAGATTCAGTTACATCAGAATCAGTAAATATTAAACGTTTGACTTGATCTTTACTGATTGTTTCTGCAGCGCTGCAGTCTGCTTTTGAATAAGAAAATAGGCCCGGGGTAGTTTCTTGAAAATATTGACGATTAAAAGCCTGTAGTTTATGTTCTGTTATTATATTATCTAACACACTCTTGCCAAATATTTGTGTAATATTGTCTATAAGTTCACATACCGGCACAGCTGGCGGTGCATGCTCGTTTGTTTTGTCGTTTTGCCCAATATAACTAATATATAACTTTTTTTCTGCGGCCAGGATTGATTCTAAAAAAATATACCTGTCTTCAAAGCGTTTAGACCTATCACAAATTCTTATATCTTTACTTATAATATTAAATCCAAGTTTTCTTTCTTGTCGCGGGTACTCTCCATCATTCATGCCGAGCATACATATAACTTTTGCAGGGATACTGCGCATAGGGAGCATAGTGCAAAACGTTATTTTACCTCGAAGAAAACCTTCATTTATAGATTCAGCATCCATGATTTTAAGCAGGTAAGTTTTTATAACATCCAGTGCTACAGGCTTATTAAATTCAGCCGTTTCGGCTGTTTTGCTTAAGCTACTAAGAGTTTTTCTAAGAATAGAAATATCTAGATAGGTTTCATTATTATTTATAAAATAGAAATCAATTATTTCGTTAAGTTGTCTATTCCAGTATTCTATAGTACCAGTCTTAGAAAGTATTTTTCGAAGCTTAAAAATGGATTGAAGAAAACGGGACAGTTTTCCGAGTAGTTCAGCTTTAGAAATTTCTATATTATCGTATGGGATGATTTCATTTTGAAAAATTGTATTATTATCTTCTATCGCGAATCCCAACATTAATCGTTTTAGACCGCTCTCTAGAGAGTTTTCAGAAAATCCCGGAAGTTGAAGTTTCTCGCGATGTTCTGAATTAACACCCCAGCGCATTCCGGACTCTTTTACCCATTTTCTAATATAGTCTAATTCTTCATCTCCTATTTCAAAAGCATCACGTACAGCTTCAGTTTCTAGAATATCAAGAATTTCACTTACTTTAAATTTTGAGTTTTTAAATTCAAGTATATTAAAGAATGTGTTAATTATTTTGCTATTCTTTGCTGTTTTTACATCTGAAAGAGAGTAGGGGAGTGTTGTTATATTTTTGTCAACTTCAAGGTTTTTTCTGTCAAAAACAGATTTAATAAAGGGTGCATAACCGGATATATCCGGCGTAACCACTATTATGTTTCGCGGCTGTATTGTGCAGTCTCTCTTTATTATATCTAAAATATTGTCGTAAAGAACTTCTATTTCACGCGTTTGGTTATGACAGCTATTTATCTGAATAGATCTGTCATTTTTGTTAATGTTATGTTTTGGCTCTTCTTTTTTAGAGGGAGTATTTGTTAGAACATCACACTGTATCTTTCCGAGCATAGTATTTGTAGAAGGCATAACAAAATGGTCATCATCGTTATAATCAGTAACCTCAAGCATCGTGCTGAAAAACTCTCGTCCAACGCGGCCGAAAGCACCTAGAAGAGAATTACCTTTATCTATAAAAAGTTCTTCGTTATAGGAATTGTTAACTGCAAGCTTTCTTATAATCTTTGCTTCTTCTCTATTGGAAAAAGTATATTTCCAGTTTTCCCGACAAGGAGTTAGATAGAAAAAATGTATATCTAGAGATGCGGATCTGCCGAGTTTCTGTAAAAAGTCAAGGTACAAAGCCGGCATTGCAGTTATGCCAAATATGATAATCCGTTCGTAATCAATTTTGGTCAAATCTGCTGATTTAAAAAAATTGAGAAAACCTTTGGAACGACTTATATGACGTTGCGTTAATTCTTTCCATAGCTCAGCCTGCCAGTAGTTTTCACTGCTTTGAACTATGGATTTTTCCCATTGAATTAATAGATCTGGCCGGAAAACTTCATATTGATCAAACGATTGAGCTATGCGTTCAGCTAACTGATATTGTTTTAGCTCAATATTGCCGCCTTTGATGTAAAAATTTAAGTCAGGATAATTTTCTTTCTTATCTGTCAGCAATTCAAATAAACGCCAGGTTAATGTGTCAGGATGAAAATATTCGTAATCAGGCTGCATCTCTGAAGGTAAAGTAGCGGTGATGATCTCATTTATAAAACTATTTATGAATGGAAATTCTACGTTTGCACAAATAGAACGTTCTTTTGCTATCTGCAGTTTTAACCAGGCAGCCATGCCCTGATTTTGTACGACTATCTTTTCCTTTTTTAAAGGATCGGTCAAAGGCTTTGAGAGCAGAGTGCCACAAAGAACCTTTTCTGCAAGTACTTCGAGTTTGTTTCCTGTATATAAGTAAAATCCCATGTTTTCACCTTAAAAAGCAAATCAATAGTCACAGTATAAAAAATAACACTCAAACACGATACTGCAACAACATTTTAAAGCAATTATTAGGACAGATATTACTAAGCAATAAGGCTATAAAAAGGTTTAATTGAATATGTTATAGTTGGTAAGTAAGATCTTAGAACCATTTTCTGTACATAAACAGTATAATAACGATAATCGCTAGGACCAAGGATCCCCCCATGGTTATTAGCAACGCATAAGGAGAACCTTGAAATGGAAGAGGAATATTCATCCCATAAATACTTGAAACAAGTGTTGGCAGCATCAGTACTATTGTTACAGATGTAAGAAATTTCATCACTACATTAAGGTTGTTGGAAATCACTGATGCAAACGCATCCATCATGCCACTAAGGATATTGCTGTATACATTTGCCATTTCTATACCCTGTCTATATTCCACCAAAACATCGTCCAGTAAATCCCTGTGATCGGTATTTAGTTTGAATCTTTTCTGAATAGATAGTCGTCCAATCATTATTTCATTGGCTTTTAAAGCGGTGGTAAAATAGACGAGACTTTTTTCAAGGTCTAAAAATTTAATCAGTTCCTGGTTTTTCATTGATTTATGGAGTTCTTTTTCCAGGTCATTTGTTATATTATTGATTTGTTTAAGAAATTTTAAATATAGAATAGCAGTACGAAGAAAGATAAGAAGAATAAATTTTTCTTTATTTTTAACCGATATATTTTTTATTCTTCTATCAAGGAAGGTAGTGAGAATTTCCGTTTCCATAGAACAAATCGTAATAATATTATGTTCAGAGTAGATAATTCCCAGTGGAACTGTGTTGTAGGGAACGTCCGGATGATCTTTATCCAGATAGGGTATTTTTAAGATTATAAGTATGTATCCATCCTCTACTTCTATACGCGCCCTTTCATCTGTATCCATCGGGTCTGTAAGAAACTCTTCAGGAACATCCAGTGCCTTGCTTATTTCATTAAGTTCAACATAATTAGGTTGAACCGCATTTATCCAGCAATCTTTTTCAATGGAATCTATTTCCTTTAAAACATCGTCTGATTTTTTGTAAAAATTAAGCATTCTGTTGGCTTCCGGATGATGTTAAGTTAAGGAGTTTTGCACAAGCAAACTTGTGTCTTTCACTTTAATATTAGTTATGTATAGAAACGTCTTGATTATCAATCAGAACAAAATCTTAAACTTATACCTCAAAGTATAACTAAATAGTTGTTAGAAGTCAATGATGTATTTGCCTATATTAGAATAATATTTATTAGTTTTATAAGCTGGACTTTCCCGTAATAATGACAATATTATATAAAAAACAAATCATTAAATCAACAGATCACCAAATTTTGCTTTTAAGAGAGGTAATTTCATGGATAATAATTCATATCAAAATCCTTTAACTGGCAGGTATGCGAGTAAAGAAATGAGTTTTAACTGGTCCCCACAAAAGAAACATTCAACTTGGCGTCGCTTATGGCTGGCATTAGCTCGTTCTGAAAAAGAGCTGGGATTAGATATAACAGAAAAACAAATAACAGAAATGGAATCCCATATTGAGGACATTGATTTCAAAAAAGCTAGTGCTAAAGAAAAAGAACTTCGGCATGATGTAATGAGCCATATTCATGTTTTTGGAGATCTGTGTCCTGCGGCAATGCCTATAATCCACCTTGGAGCTACTAGCTGTTTTGTTACAGATAATACAGAGCTTATTCAGTTAAGAGATGGACTAAAAATAATAAAAACTAAACTATTAAAAGTTATTTCAAGGTTTGCTGAAAGATCAGAAGAATATGCTTCAATGCCAACTTTAGGTTTTACACATTACCAGCCTGCACAATTAACCACAATAGGTAAAAGATTTTCTTTGTATCTGCAGGATTTTCTTTTTGATTTTGAACGTCTAGAGAAAGAACTTTCAAAACTACCTTTTAGAGGAGTGAAAGGAACTACCGGAACTCAGGCTAGTTTTCTGGCTTTATTTAACGGAAACCATGATAAAGTCATTCAATTGAACAGCAAAGTTGCGAAAGAAATGGGATTTGATAAAACTATTTCTGTTTGTGGACAGACTTATACTAGAAAAATTGATTATTACATACTATCAGTTCTTTCCGGTATTTCTCAGTCTGCTTACAAGTTTGCCGGCGATTTAAGGTTACTTTCAAATCTAAAAGAAATAGAAGAACCATTCGAGTCATCTCAAATCGGTTCAAGTGCTATGGCATATAAACGTAATCCTATGCGCAGTGAAAGAATTTGTTCCTTGGCACGTTATGTTATGTCTCTGCCTGTTAACGCAGCAAATACACATGCTACTCAATGGTTCGAAAGAACACTTGATGATTCGGCAAACAGAAGAATAGTTCTTCCTGATGCTTTTATAGGGACAGATGTTGTTTTATCACTTGTATATAATGTAATCGACGGCTTACATGTTTGGCCAAATGTGGTAGCATCACGAATTAAGAGTGAACTTCCTTTTATGGCAACTGAAAATATAATGATGGCCGCAGTTAAGAAGGGTGGCAATAGGCAGGATTTACACGAAGCTATTCGTTGTCACTCGATGGAAGCAGCACGACAGGTAAAAGAGTTTGGCTCAGAAAACGACTTAATAGGTAGAATAAAAAATGATACTTTATTTTCTGTAATTCAAAATGAAATAGATGATCTTATTAGACCGAATGAATTTATTGGCCGTGCACCAGAGCAGGTAAAAGAGTTTTTAAACAATGACATAAAACCATTACTGGAGAGATATGCTTCAATACTTAAGAGTTCCAAAGAATGCGATGAAATATCTGTTTAAATTTAGTTGAAATATAATAATTTTTATATTTAGGAGTAAATATGCGTAGATCCACTGTTACAAGAAAAACAAAAGAAACAAACATAGAACTTAAATTAAATATTGACGGGAGCGGAATCTATAAGATAAATACCGGTATTCCGTTTCTGGACCATATGCTTGAACTTTTTTCAAAACACGGTTTTTTTGATTTAGAATTAAAGGCCACTGGAGACCTGGCAGTGGACTGCCATCATACTGTTGAAGATATTGGTCTGGTTTTAGGACAGGCTTTTACTGATGCATTAGGCAATAAAGCAGGAATTAAACGTTATGGCTTTTTTATTCTACCTATGGATGAAACCCGTGTTACAGTAACACTTGATTTGTCTGGAAGGCCTTATCTGGTTTATGATGTCGAACCACCAAATAAAACAATAAACAACATTGATGTACGCTTATTTCACGAATTTTTTCAGGCTTTAGCTGTAAAAGCCGGCATGAACCTTCATATAGTGCAAAATAGTGGTGGGGAAACACACCATGTCATCGAAGCTGTATTTAAGGCGTTTGCTAAAGCCCTCGATATAGCTGTTTCATCTGATACTAGGCTAAAGGGCGATGTTTTGTCTACAAAAGGAATCCTAATTTAATTAATAATTAAAAGTTAACAATGAATAATTAGGGTTTTAATTTTTAATTACCAACAAATTTTATTGATAATATTAGTGTTGATTTACTATAGTATTTCGTTATTTAAAAGTATTAATTTTTAACTATTAATTGGACTATATGATTGCTTTAATTGATTATGGAATGGGAAATTTATCAAGTGTTTATAAAGCCTTTATTGCGGTTGGTGCGAAAAACCTAAAAATAGTTTCTGCTCCGAAAGAAATAATGAGAGCAGACGCTGTTATTCTTCCGGGTGTCGGGAATTTTGGTGACGGCATGAAAAATCTTACAGAAAACGGACTGGACCAGGCAGTAATTGCCGCTGTTTCTGCAGGAAAACCTTTTTTGGGGATTTGTCTGGGGATGCAACTACTTATGGAAAGCAGCGAGGAAGCGCCAGGTATTCATGGTTTGGGTATTTTAAAAGGCAAGACAATATGTTTTTCTAAAGAAATGGGGTTAAAAATACCACAAATAGGTTGGAATTGTGTAAACTTAACACGGGAGCATTCATACTTTACTGGAATGCCTTCTGGCGAGTTCTTCTATTTTGTACACAGCTATTATCTAAAACCAGATGACAATAAAATCGTATTAGGTATAACTGATTATGGTATTGATTTCTGTTCCTGTGTCGCAAAAGATAATATATTTGCAACTCAGTTTCACCCGGAAAAGAGCCAGGATGCGGGCTTAGCTATTTTAAGAAATTTTGTTAAAGGAAATAATTTATGTTAATATTACCAGCTATTGATATATTGTCAGGAAACTGTGTAAGGCTTTTTCAGGGTGATTATAATAAAGAAACCGTTTATTCAGACACTCCGTCTTTAATGGGCAGGCAATGGGAACAAGCCGGGGCGGAATATATACATTTGGTTGATTTAGATGGTGCAAGAGAAGGCAAACCAATTAATCTTTCGGTTATTAAGGAAATTTGTAATACTGTATCTGTCCCCTGTGAGCTTGGGGGAGGAATTCGTACGACAAAAGATGCAGAGCTTGTTTTTAATGCCGGCGTTTCAAGGATAATACTTGGAACTGCAGCCTGTGATAATAAAAGCCTTGTAGTTGAATTAATTCAGAAATATGGTCCAGAAAAGATTGTGATAGGTATTGATGCCAAAAATGGAAAAGTCGCAGTAAAAGGGTGGCTGGAGGATTCAGGCATTGATGCCCTTGAACTTGCAGGCAAGCTTGCAGACCAAGGAGTAAAACGTTTTATTTACACTGATATAGCAAGAGATGGAGCACTTATTGGTCCTAATTTTAAAGCTACTATTGATTTTTGTGACGCTGTTCCAGGCTGCAATGTTATCGCATCAGGCGGGGTAGGTACAGTTGAGCATGTTAAAGAACTAAAAACTATGTCCGAAAAGAAAACAAATTTAGAGGGAGTTATTATAGGTAAAGCACTTTATGATGGAAGAATAAAACTCGAAAATCTAACTAATATTTAGTCTTATGTGTTTAAAAAAAATGCTAGATTAGCAAAAAAACAGGTTTTATCTTTTGATTATCGATTCTGCTTAACAATATTAAGTATTTTGTTTTTTCTAATTATTCTATCCCAAATTATGTTGCAAATAAATAATTTATTGTATATAATGAAAATTACGTGCAAGCTAGTAGATGGCTTTAATTCTTATGTTATGGCAGTCCAGCTTTTACAAATAAATGATCTAATAAATAAATAAATATCACAAGGAGGATTCTATGGCTCAGGCAGGTGTTGTAATTAAAGGCTCAAGGAAGATGATTTTTGAAACTAAACTTGACACTAAAAAAGCGATGCTGCTTACTTTTGTTGCCTTTTTATTCGGAGGTTTTCAGTGTGCAATTTTCGGTATGCTGACTGTTTCAGTATCAAAGCACTTTGGAATAAGTGCATCAATGATTGTATTCTTTGACTCATTCGGCCTTTGGGGACAGATTATAGCAATGGCCATCGGCGGATTTATAATTTCAAAGATTAAAGGGAAAAATACTCTCCTGCTTGCCGGAATAATTATGATTGTAGGATCAACTGTGGCAATTTTTTCTCCTAACATTTACTTATATACATCGATGTCATTTTTAAGTAATATGGCAATTGGATTCATTCTTGTTTCATGTAACTATATGATAATGGGAACAGTTACTGAAGAGGGTAAAAGTGCAGGACCACTAAGTATTCTTAATATCTTCTTCAGCGGTGGTTTCATGTTATGCCCTGTTATTATAGGATTTATTATTGCGCAGTTTGAATGGCAGGGTGTTTTTGCCTTAATCGCAGTACTGTTTGTAATCTTTATTATATTTTTACTTCTCCTAAATGTTCATGAACTTATTGATGATGGTAAAGCACTAAAAGATGAAAATAAGAAGAAACCGAAATCTGAAAAAGAAAGTTTTCTCACACTTCCACTGATACTCACTGCTATAGCTTTTTTCCTACTTGTTTATGTTGAGCAGATAATCAATTATTTCAATCAGCCATATATGATGGAAAACCTGCACTTCAATGTTCAGACTGTTGGGGCAATAGTTAGTACTTATGCAGCTTGTCAATTGATTGGCAGAGGCGTTTTCGGAAAATTCCTTCTCCCTAATGTAAAACTCCATAAATATATTATCACAGCTGCATTTATTTATTGTATTATAATGATTGCTTTTATGCAGATTAGTACTGTAGCAGCAGCCTTTATAGTTATTGCATGCCTAGGATTTGCTGACTCCTGTATGTATCCATCTTTGTTAGGACATGGACTTGACCAAATTGGAAAAGTAAGTCCCGGAGCTACTTCTTTTATGGTGACAATAGGTTCACTTGGTATTCCTATCGGCACAATGATGTGTGGTCTTATAGGTGAACACTTTGGTAAACCTGCAGCAATGTATTTAGGTCCAGTCTGCCTGATACTAATTGCTGTGTTAATTATTATTGTCAGAATAATACATGGTCCTGGGCCTAAAACAGCTACAGTTAATTAGAACCGTATACTCGTAAAGCTTTTAATTATATTTATTATTATAATATCGAATTATCGAAAGGGGTCGTTTAAATGAAAGTGAACCTGAGAATACCTTATAAGTCCTCACCTGGAAGGGACATGTATGTGGTCGGTTCTATTAAAGAACTTGGCAACTGGGTCATAAAAAATGCATTGAAACTATCATGCAAATATGAAATGGAATGGAGTATTGACCTAGATGTACCTGAGAAGAGTGAAGATATTGAATATAAGTATTTTATTGCAGATGAAAATATTGAAAATATTCAATGGGAAGACGGTCAAAATAGAGTTCTAAAATATTTTTCCGAATTTGATGTAATAGACGTAAGCAATGTATGGCAGAAAAATGATAATGCCCTCAATATATTGAGTAAGTCTGTATTTAGTGATTTGATTTTTAAAAGAAAAAAGGCAGAACCAAAGGTTTTGCCAAAAAATGTTAAACTAAAAATAGATAAAACTCTTATTTTTCAGGTACATGCGCCTAAGCTTGACAGTAGACATAAACTCTGCATTTTGGGAAATGCTAAAGAATTGGGCGAGTGGAAAAGGTTAAATGCGCTGGTTATGAACAATTGTGGGCCAGCATGTTGGAGTATAGTTATTAAGTTTGATAAAAAACACAAGAATGTTTTTTATAAATATGGCATATACGACACAGTCAAAAAGGAAGTTATAGCACTAGAGCCCGGTAAAGATAGGCTTTTTATGAAGCCGGATAAGAATCCTAAAGCCAACAGTATATTGAGAATAGATGATTATTTTAAATATACAGATATATCCTGGCATGGAGCCGGAGTTGCAATTCCAGTTTTTGCTCTTAGAAGTGAAAAAGGAATGGGTGTTGGAGAGTTTCTTGATATAAAACTACTTGTTGATTGGTGTAAAAAAGTAGGCATAAAAATGGTACAGATTCTACCAGTCAATGATACTATTAATACACATACCTGGGTAGACTCGTATCCTTATTCTGCAATATCTGTATTTGCTTTGCATCCAATGTATTTAAATATAGAAGCTATAGGCAAACTACCGGCCAAGGCTACAGATGCTATTTTTAAAGAACGTATAGCTATGCTAAATAAAAATAAAGACATAGATTATGAGTCTGTAATGAACATTAAATCTAGATATTTTTTGTTAGCGTATACTGCGAATAAAAGAGAATTTCTTGAAGAAAAAGGGTATAAAGATTTTTTCAAGAAAAATAAAGAATGGCTCGTTCCTTATGCCGCATACAGCTATTTAAGAGACTTGTTTGGAACACATGATTACAATAAATGGGGGATTTATTCAAAATATAATAAAAAAAGAATAGATAAACTTTGTGATCCTAAAGCTGAAGAGTTTGATGATATAGCTATCCATTACTTTATACAGTATCATCTGCATAAACAGTTACTTGAAGCTACCAAATACGCAAGAGCGAATGGGATAGTTTTGAAAGGTGATATTCCGATTGGTGTTAACAGGTTTGGTGTTGATACCTGGATAGATCCAGATTCTTTCAATATGGATGGACAATCAGGAGCTCCACCAGATGATTATGCCGTTGACGGTCAGAACTGGGGATTCCCCACCTACAACTGGGAAGAGATGGCCAAAGATGGTTTTAATTGGTGGCAAACAAGATTAAAACAGCTGGCTACATATTTTGACGCATTCAGAATAGACCATATTTTAGGTTTCTTCAGAATATGGGAAATACCGTATCATGCTATCAGTGGTTTATTAGGACACTTCAGACCTGCTGTTCCAATTAACAAATCAGAGTTGGATTCGCTAAACATTGGCTTTAGCGAAGAGCGCTTTTGTAAGCCCTACATACGGTCGTCATACATATATGATAAACTTGGCTCAGACGCACAGATGATTATAGACAATTATCTTGATGAATATGAACATGGATGCTTTAAAATGAAACCCGGGTTTGAAACCCAACGTGAAATAGAAGAACATTTTACTATTACATTGGGCATGACTGAAGATGAAAGTGCATTAAAAACAAAAACAAAGAAAATACTCTTCTCTTTACTTGTAGAAGTTTTGTTTATTAAAGATGCAACTCAGAAAGATTCTTACCACCCAAGAATATCTATAAATAAAACTTCTTCCTACGCTGATCTTGATGAAGATGTAAAAAATAAAGTTTATGATTTATATCTTGATTATTTCTATCATCGTCAGGAAACTTTATGGAAAGCACAGGCAATGGTTAAACTGCCGGCATTAATTAATGCTACAAATATGCTTGTTTGCGGTGAAGATTTAGGTATGGTTCCGGACTGTGTCCCAGGTGTTATGGATGATCTAAACTTACTGAGTTTAAAAATACAGAGGATGCCTAAAGAAGAAACTCTTGATTTTGGAATTCCATCCGAGTATCCATATCTTTCTGTATGTACTCCTTCTTGTCACGATATGTCAACTGTACGTGGTTGGTGGGAAGATGATCCAGAAATACGGCAAAAGTTTTATAACAATATGCTAGGACATGAAGGTGAAGCTCCTGCAACATGTGAACCGTGGATATGTGATCAAATCTTACAACAGCACATGTATTCTCCAAGTATGTGGGCTGTATTTCCTATTCAGGATTTACTTGCAACTAATAATAAATTAAAACGCAAAAATCCTGTGGATGAAAAGATCAATGAACCGAGTAATCCAAAACATTACTGGAGATATCGTTTTCATATTCCAATAGAAAAGTTATTGAAAGAAGACGTGCTAAACAAACATATACGTGATATGGTTGAAGCCTCTGGGAGAGATACTGTAGTATATTAATAATAATTAAAAGAGAGGCACTGTTCGGTAAATCACCTAACAGTGCCTTATTTTTTTCTTTGCTAAAATTACAGTCAAGATAAATCTTGTTTTTGTCTTTTTACTTCTGTTTGAAATCATGACTATGTTGATTATTAGGAAGTTAAAAAGCAAATTCCAATACACTAAATATAAAAAAATGAATATCCGGTTTGCTCTTGGGAAGAAAATGGAAAAGTTACCAGAAACTACACTAGCTACAGTTACTCTTTCTATTCTTGTTATGAATCCTGATAAAATAATCAGTAGTATCTTACAGTGTTTATATTCTGTTATGAGTTCCTGGCTGAATTAATTACTAAAATCACCATAATAATTCAAACATATTATGGTGAAATGGATTATTCTGCAACGGCGATATATCAGTAAGCTGAAGCAGAAATAATTGTTTTATTGTAATTTTATTTTAATTGTAGCCGGGGCATCTATCCAGCAGGTGTCCATTGGATATACAACCACAGTCGCATTCATACCGTCATTCCCGTAAACCTTTACTTTATTATCGTTTAAATCTCCGTTGTTAGGCAGGGAAGCACTGTATACTTTGTATGAAATAGGTGTTCCTTCTAAATATTTACTTATAAATATTTCCATTATCGAGCCGTCAAGATAAACATTTACTCCTACTTTTGAAGATTCTTTAGGGAGATTAAGATCAATAGGATTACCACTGTTTATCGATAATTTACCTTTATCTATACTTATATCGGTGCATTTGTCTTTTGTGCAGGCTACTTTTATGCCGAATGTTGAAGACATTATATTTTTATTAGCATCAAATGTAGTATCAATATTGATATCTCTGCCGGTAACCTTATCCAAACTCGTTTCAGAACTGCTATCTGTAAATGATATTTTAGAATTAAATATTTCCTTTTTTCTTAGAGCATTTACAAGTATGGGTTCCTGCGCGAGTTTCCACTGATTATTTTCTTTATAGACAAAAAGAAATCTTGGTGAACTGAGAGCACCTGCCCAGTTATATTCTTTACCGTCATTTGCTTGACTTTCTATATTCAGCCATCCATAAAGATATTTCCTCTGTTCGTTATCTACAGGTATTATATTTGTGGCGTATAAAATAAAATCCGGATTTAAGTCCAAATGTTTGCGTATTGCCATACCGTTTGAATCTTTAAAATTGTCAAGCGGTTCAAATTTTATTTCATTCTTTGACTTTTTTACTTGTCCAAGGACATAATAAATAGACTTGCCATAAGGTTCAGTAGCAGGACCATCCTGGCCAAATATAAGTATGTAAGGTGTTTCGTTTGTGGTTCCAATATGATCTGTAAGTCTGTACAAAACACCACACTCATAATCACCTCCACGTGTAATAGGATCTTTTACTGCTGTTTTATCGCTAAAGAAAAAATTCTTTCCTTTATTTATTCTTTGCCAGTTATTAGTTAAATCCTGTCCATCATTTTTAAAAAGCAGTATAGCTCCATGCGGTGTTCCATCATTCTCTTTTATTCCGCCGGAAACCGTCATATAAAAATTTGAATCATCAGGGAGCCTGAATAAATGTGGGTCTCTAAATGATATTAAATTTAATTCTGCAGGCTGTGGAACTATAATGTCGGGGTTTGAATTTGGATCATTTGTTGACGTTGTTGAGTATTTTGTCCATTCTGTTAAAAAAGGATCTATTAAATCACCATTACTGTCTACTTTATTTGCCTGTAAGGCACGCGCAAAACAGACTACTTCCTGTTTTGATTCATCAGTTCCCCATACCCCGGAATATGCTGCAGTAGGATAGTATGTAACAACTTCTTTTCCATTCTTATCTTTTTCTTTGTATGGCAGAATTTCAACGCCACCTGTAAAAATTCCATCTTTGTCAGGAGCATTATTGTTTAATGACTGCATTATAGCGCTTGTTTTAACTATCCCTTTTTTATCTACAGGATAAAACCACTTATAATCCCATTTTTTGTTAGGATCTCCCACTATATGACACCAGGTCATATTGCCCCACTGGTCACCCCAAGGGTTCGACTGGCAGAAAACATGAAAAGAAGAGTTAAAGTAAAAAAGACCGCACGGATCATTTATCCAGCCGGATGGTGCCCTTAAATGATATTTTGGGTAAGTTGGATCTGAAACAGCCGATTTATGGTTATTATGTACATTAATATTGGCTGCATGTTGTGTTTCTTCATAGGTCGCGGCAGTAGCGTATGATACTGCCTGGAAAATAAATACAAAACAGGCAAGTACGATAATTAACAGTTTACCTTTTTTAATCATTTGAGTCACCATATTCCTTTTATATATAATAATTTCACCTTATAAAATTAGTTGAAACTTCCACGTTAGTTTCAGGTTCAACCACTGTGTCTTTTGCAACATCTATGGATTTTATCAGCCATGACATGTTTTTTCCTAGATTACGCATTGTCTGTAGGCCTTCTTCATCCTGTTTTACTTCTCCTTCTTCCAATCCAAATCCCATATTCCAGTAACTAGAGCCTACTACGACCATCTGAAGTATAGTGAAAAAAGAATTAAGAGAGTGAAATGCGGAAAGAGCACCGGCACGTCGGACAGCCATAACAGCTGCTCCTACTTTGCGGGTCATTATATTGCCGTTGACAGCTGAAACAAGTGAAGCACGATCCATAAAAACCTTCATTTGTCCGCTGAGGTTTGCGCAATAAACAGGAGAACCGAGAATTATACCATCGGCTTCACGCATTTTATCTATAATATCGTTAAGATTATCGGTTTTAATAACACAATGACCATCAAGATTTTCTGCACATTTCATGCATGCCATACAGCCTCTGAATGTTTTAGTCCCGACATTTATTTCTTCTGTATCAATTCCTTGTGTTTTAAGTTCTTCAAAAACTGTTTGAATTAGGATTGAAGTATTTCCATTTTTTCTTGGACTTCCGTTGATTGCAATTACTTTCATTTAAAAATCCTCCTTGAGCTATTTTACTATGCTAAAAGCAAGTTCATATCGTTTAATGTAATAGTATACTATCTACCTTTATCCCATAATTATAGGGCAGGGGGGAAGCGAGTCAAGAAAGACTTTTCCATATCTTTTAGTAATTACCCTATTATCAAGAATTGTAATAATACCTGTATCCATTTTACTCCTAATCAAACGCCCAATGCCCTGTTTGAATTTTAATACAGCTTCCGGTAATGAATATTCCATGAAGGGATTACCCCCATCTGCTTTTATTTTATCAAGTCTGGCCTCTATTAAAGGCTCGCTTGGCACCGAAAAAGGCAATTTTGTAATAATTACATTGCTCAATGCTTCACCGGGAACATCAACCCCCATCCAAAAGCTTGCAGTGCCATAAATCACAGAGTTAATGTCATCTTTGAATATGGCTAACATCTTAGTGCGACTTATTCCTTCTCCTTGGACTAGCAGTGTTATATCTTTTTCTTCAAAAAAAGAACGGGTTAAATCAACTGTTTTCTTTAAAGAATTATAACTGGTAAATAGCACAAAAGCTTTACCATGTGAATGAGATACATAATATTTAATATAATGAGCTAGAGCATTATGATAGTTTTTATCTCGTTGTTCTGGCATCTTTTTTATTACATGTATTTTTGCTTGTCTGGTGTAGTCAAAAGGACTGTCCAGTATTAATTCCAGTCCAGAAAAGCCCACTCTATTCTTATAAAACTTAAGAGAATTACCTACAGATAAAGTAGCACTGGTAAGCACAATTGGAACATCATCTAAAAATAAGCACTGGTTAAGTATTGCGGCTATATTTAGTGGTGAATAATTCATGGTAACAATTTTTCTGTGTGAATTATCTTCACGTTCGACCCAATACACACTTTCTTCCGCATTCATCATTAAAAATTCAAAAATGGCTTTTTTGTATGATCTGCATCGCTGTATCTGCATCTCTAATTCCAATTTATAATCTTTGTCGTCCTGCAATATCATATAATCTTCCATGTCACGTTCAAGCAATGCAAGCTGTCCAGTCAGGGTATCTTCTACAAAATACGGTTCATGTATTCTCTTCTGGGATTCATCCCATTCCGTAAGTTTATTGCGGGCATTATTAAAAAAAGCAGAAACGTAATTATAAGTACTTTGAACAAGCTGTCGAAGTTTTATCGCCTTTTCACCTGGGCGAATAAGAAGACCACGGCCTCTACTTGGATTAAATAATTTATTTAGAAAATAGTATAAACCTGCTTCACTAATACGCGTTCCCATATGTTTGGCTGCGCTGGTTTCTAGCTGATGTGCTTCATCTATAATCACCCCACAGTTTTGGGGAAGAATGCCACCTTCAAGTTCTCCTTCTAATTTCATCTTTAAATCAGTTAGATAGAGCGCATGATTCACTACAAGTAGATTTACTTTTTCCCATTTTTTTCTGGCTTCCCAATAAAAACACGACCTAAAAAATTTACACTTAGGGCCAAAACAATTTCCGTTTTCACAACATACACACTGCCAAACACCGGGAGACGGTTCAAAATCTAAATCGGCTAAACTTCCATCCAAAGTTGTATTTGACCATAAGTTGATCTGCTCTATTTCAGGCATCATAGAGTTCTGTGGAAGGTATTCTCCCTGATGTTCCCCTGTAGTCATATTCATTCTGCGGTTACATAGATAGTTGGCACGACCTTTTGCTAATGTAGCAGTAAAATCTACATCTAGAAGTTCTTTCAGAATGGGAATATCCTTTTCTATCAGCTGTTCTTGTAGATTAATGGTTTCGGTAGTGATAATAACAGGCTTGGAGTTTTTTACAGCGTAGTAAATAGCTGGAATTAAATAGGCAAAGCTTTTACCTACACCAGTAGGTGCTTCTACGCATAAATTATTTGAATTAACAAAGGTTTCACTTACAGCCACAGCCATAGCTTTCTGTTGCGGCCTTTCTTCGTAGGGACGGCCACCATGTTTTTCAGCATCAATCAGAGGTGTTGATTGACTAAAAAACTGTTCAGTTTTTGATATTACATCATTTAAACCTAATTGTGTACGCGGCATTATCATAATATTTAACTTGAATGTTATATGTAGTTAGGAGCAGATCACAGTATGTACCTGTTACCTGTAATAATATATTATTATGATTTGTTTTGTAAATGCTTATTATAATATTATTATGATTTGTTTTGTCTTTGTTCAATCTAGAATAGGATAGGATAGCAATGTAAGATAGAGAAGCAAGTCCCTGCATTAGTAGATTATACTATGGGCTTGATCGGGCTTTAGTTTAATGGATAGTTAGCTATTTCTTTTATCATTTGACCTAAACTATTTACATAACCGATACCGATAGACACAACCTCTGCCTCTATCGGTTTGTATTTATACTCTGAAACTAATTTTTTCATTTCTTTTAGAAATGCAGTTTTTTGTTTAGGTGTTTTAAATGTCCCTGCCAGTATACTAAAATGTGGTGTAAACTCCATAAAGGCATTCGGAGTGCCATATAATTTAAATGATTTGTACTTATCTGGGAGAGTTTTAGCCCATGCTGGAATTACTGCTTTTTTATTACGGTATTTCATTAGATTAAAAATAATTTCATCACTAAATGTTTGAAGTTTATTATTGTCACCGTTTTTTTGTTTAATGTCGTCAACTTCAAGCATTACAAATGAACTTTCACTAGGATTAATGTAAGTTGTTCGAATTTTAAATTTTTTCCATTGTAATGCTATCTTTTTTACTTCTGCTTTAATGTCATCAAGTTTGTTAATATCCAAATCAGTTAAATATAGAGTTATATGAACAGGGTGGTGTTTAATAAATGGAGTAATACTATATTCTTTCAAAATCCCACTATTAGCCAGATATTTATTAAAGTCTTCTATTTGTTTTTTTATTTTATCTGAGACACTTAG
>CAZVCD010000024.1:0-22537 GCA_964625675.1 uncultured Victivallales bacterium
CTGATCTTGATTCAGCTCCTTGTGCTTCACCATAATTTGGGGCGGGAGATGTTCCGCTTTTTAATATTTGCGTGCGGATATGATAGCCTATTTTAGTGTCCGGCAATTCTTCTGCCATTTTTATGATTCTGACGGCAAAATCAATTAATCTATCTTCAAGGTCATAATTTCTTTTATTCATTGCTAAACCTTATCTGTTTTATTGTCAATATAAAAAGAATAGATCTGATTAATTATTGCTTCCTTCCCTTTGGTTATTGATAATTTCTTGTTGGATATTGGATATTCTTTATCAAACTACCCACTTGTTTTAAGAAAGAGCCTTAATCATTAATCATTGCAAGAAACTTTTTACCTTTGATCGATCCATTTTCTAGAATTTGAAGGGCTCTTTTTGCTGATTTTCTTTTCACCGCAACAAAAGTTAAATAGTCCATTCTGTCAATTTTACCTACATCTTTTCCTGCAATTCCATCTTTGGATGTAAGTGTACCTAAAATATCTCCCGGGCTAATTTTATTTTTTCGGCCGCCGTTTATAGATAACGTTACCATTTCTGGTTCAAGGTCAGGGTTGTCAATCGAAAACTCAAAATCAGGATCCAACGGTTTAAAATTACTTTTACAAAAATCGTTTATTTCATTTATTCTAAAATCTTCACCTGGTTCCATTAAAGATAATGCTAAACCTTCTCGTCCAGCTCGCCCGGTTCTCCCAATTCTATGAACATATGTTTCTTTTTCAAATGGTAGATCATAATTTATAACAGCACTTAAGTCATCAATATCGATACCACGAGCGGCAACATCTGTTGCCACAAGAACTCTGGTACTTCCATTTGCAAAACGAATCAATACTTCATTACGGTCTTTTTGTTCTAAATCACCATGTATAGCAAGCGAATGTAGTCCCGAACGATTAAGCTCTTTCATTACTTTACGGCATGCATCCTTAGTATTACAAAATATAATTGTAGAATCAGGGCGGTGACGGGCAAGAAGAGCTAAAATAGCGCTGCCTTTTTTTTGTGAAGGAATCTTATAGAACAATTGTTTAATAACAGTTTCATCATGCTGTGTATCAACTGTTATTTCAACAGGGTCTGTTAAAACAGATTTACTGAGCTTTTTTATTTTATCTGGAAATGTTGCTGAAAAGCATAATGTTTGACGTTGGAGAGGAGCAAAACTTATGATGTCTTTAATTTGATCTGAAAACCCCATATCCAACATTATATCGGCTTCATCTAATACTATCATTTTTACATTTTTAAAACTTAAAGCTCTCTTTTGAAGAAGTTTTAGAACACGACCAGGAGTACCTACAACTATATGTGCCTGATGTTTAAGTGAAAGTTCCTGTTTATACATAGGAAGTCCACCTGTAAGTGTTAATAATTTGATGTTATGTTTAAAACGAGCAATTCGACGAAGTTCACCTGTTACCTGTTCTGCCAACTCTCTTGTTGGGCATAGAACAATAGATTGAACTCTAAAAAGTTTAACATTTAAATTATGAAGAAGTCCAATGCCAAATGCTGCTGTTTTACCACTTCCAGTCTTCGCCTGAGCCAAAATATCTTTACCTTGTAATATTGGAGGTATACTTCTCTCTTGAATAGGTGTCATTTCTTTATATTTTAAATCATTTAAATTATTCAGCATATCTTTTGAAAGAGAGAGAGAAGAAAAAGAGTTCATTTTAATTCCTGATATAATATTTACAATTTTAATTTTAGTCGAGAATATTTATTATAAAATATCATCTTAAATTTAAATACATAACGGGGTACATGCCTTTGGCTTGTTAATTTTTTTGTTTTTAGCTTATTTTTTGGATTTTTACCCTATGTACTATTTCTATACCTCCTGTGCAATGCAAAAAAACGCAAATAAATAACCTGAATTGGAATTTACTTCTGTCCTGTGGTATTTTGAATGTAATTAATACTATGAT
Source organism: uncultured Victivallales bacterium (assembly GCA_964625675.1). Classification (GTDB taxonomy): domain Bacteria; phylum Verrucomicrobiota; class Lentisphaeria; order Victivallales; family GWF2-38-69. The sequence goes on from CAZVCD010000024.1 coordinate 1,957, forward strand.
AAAATCAAAATTCCTTTCAGGTAAACTATGAGCAGAATAAAACCTCCTTTTGTACATAATATTTCAGCAATGGCAGGCCCGGAAGACGATACGATCTATTATATCGATGATCTCAAGGGAACATTGAATAAAATTGGTGTCGCCTCCCAGGAGAGTTTGGGAATTGTTAATTACCGTGCCTCCGACACATTTCAGAATACCACAGCTCTGTGGATGGGAAATGATACCATTCAATATGCTGTGATGAATGAATTGATCACATTGCAAATTAAGTATGGAGAAGTAAGCATCTTATCTAAACAGGTCCTAAAGAAAATGGATCAAATTGTTGGCATAGTGCATCAGCAGGGATTGTGTTTTGTGGCAGATAAAAATGGATTAGTAGTGGTATATGATGAGAAGAAGTCCAAAGTTGGATCCTGGAATATAAACAAACAGATTAACAGTATGACCTTTCACAAGCATAATCAGACACAAAACCTGTTACTTCTCGATGCTGCGAATAGGTCTGTTTATGTCTATGATTTGCAAGGGAATCATCTCTTTTCTATTACCGTTCCTCACGAGGGGGCCACAAGCATAGCCTCTGTGCCTTCTTCCAACTCAAATGAACCGGTTCTTTACATTGCTTATGTTCATGACAAAACCTGGGAAATATATGATAATACTGATCCTGAATCGGGTACCGGTAATTTTTTAAACATACAGGTGGAAAAGGATGCATGTAATGTTTTTTTTGAACCATTGCGTTACGAATGCAAAAAACTGGCGAACGGCAATTCTCTGTGCTTGTCTAATGGATATCGAGTCGAATTCAAATACGTTTGTATGCTTTCACCAAAACAAGATGTTTTGCCTGAACTTAGTAAGCTCAAACCCTTTGTTCGCATGTCCGTACCTACAAAAACAGAACGACAGGCTGTTCTCTCCGTGGATTCGCTGGGGCAGGTGAAAGGGAATGTTACGACGGACGACGATGGAGAGGATATTATCGAGTTTGATCTTACAAACATGTTTTTGGAAAGAGACACTGTTGTTTTAGGATATAAGGCTGTTGCTGATTTATATAATATACGTTACAAGATTGATCATGCTCCTTTTCCTGCAGACTTTCCGGATGATGTGAAGAAATTTTTCTGTGTTGAGGAGAAATTGGATATGCACAAAAGGGATTTTCAGAAAATTGCCAAGGATATTCTTTCTTCAATGCCTAAAGCAGATCGTAAAGACATTCTCAGGGTTGTTAAGGCTATTCGTGAATATGTTTATAGCAAATTAGAATATCGCTATAACAACCGGGATACTACTCCATTGCAAACACTCAAGGACGGGGAGGGGACCTGCGGTAAATATACCGAGATTCTTCTGGGACTTATGCGTTTATGTGGTGTTCCTTGCAGAGCCGTCGGTGACTACAAGGTTCCTGATCACAAACTTGAATATGGTATTTTGCATTCTGTTTCCCGACCAGACTATGACCATGTATGGATTGAATTTTATATTCCAGATGTAGGCTGGGTTCCCATGGAGAGCTCTTCTGACGATCTTCCAGGTAAGCACGATCGTTTTTTTGCAGCCCTGCCATGGGTACACATAGAGAGTTCTAGAACAGAGAAGAGCAGGGACGTTGTTGTTCCCGGTACTTGGGATTCGATTGACGAACGGTTTTATTTCTCTGATTTCTTCCAACGCGAAATTTCAATAACCGTAACCGAAGAACTGTAAAGCCCTCAAAAGCTATAACAGGTGGTTAAAAAAAGAGTTCAGCAGTTATCGCAGTTGCCGCAAGGTTCTTCATCAGTAAAACCAAAGTAGTTTTCAATTGCTACACGTCGGCATTCATTGTTTTTAAAATAGTTTACTATAGATAACAGCTGTTTTCTGTCATTCATAATTTTATTTTCGTAGTTAACCGTGTCAGTAAGGTTTTCAGGAAGTTTATTTATAAGTTTCAAATCTTGACTTTGAAGTGTGCCTTCTATTACACCATAGCGTTCCAGCATACCCAATGCGGTTTCAAGTCTGAAGTCAGAACGATTTTTATAAAACAGTTTTTCTCTCATATACTCCAGTCCATAAACATTGACAGTTTTAATGTCACTTTTAAGCAGATCGAAGATGTTGATATAAAATTCAGGGTCCGGGTTTGACCATTTAATAAAATCCATGTGAATCATTATGTCATTTTGATTGTATAGCATTAAACATAGGGAAGGGGATCCATCTCTTCCCGCCCTGCCTATCTCTTGGTAGTAAGATTCTATACTGCCAGGAATTTCTGCATGGATAATAAATCTTATGTCAGGTTTATCTATCCCCATACCAAATGCATTGGTTGCTAAGATTAGGCTGTTATAATCTTTTTTCATAAACGAATTCTGGATAGATTTTCTCTCTTTAGCAGGAAGCTTACCATGATAAACCGTATGTGGTATTTTTTCTTCATATAATAAATCAGAAAAATGTTCCAATGTTTTTATCAAAGAAAAATATATAATACCGGCTCCGGCATTGTTTTTAGTAACAGAAATTATTTTGTCAAGTTTTTCATCATTATCAATGACATCTTCTGCTTCCAAACGAAGATTGGGTCTTTTTATTCCCTGGTGAAATGTTTTGATATTTTTTTTTGATAATCCCAGTTTATTTATTATATCAGCCTGTACCTGTGTGGTTGCTGTAGCGGTGAGAGCTATTGTTAATGGGTTGCCAAGTAAAGTTCTAAATTCATGAATCCGAGTGTAGTCAGGGCGAAAATCATGTCCCCAGGCAGAAATGCAATGTGCCTCATCAATAGCCAGCAGTGAGATATTTGCTTTGCTGATAGTTTTATTGAAATCCTGTTTGGTAAAACGTTCAGGAGTTACATAGAGTAGTTTAATATCACCTTTCAGGAATGATTTTAGCCTTTTCTCTCGTTCTTTTTTTGACACAGTAGAGTTGATGAAAGCAGCAGGAATGTTTTTTTCTTTTAAGGCATTAACCTGATCCTGCATCAATGCTATCAGCGGGCTGATAACGATTGTTCCACCATCTAAACAGAGAGCAGGTACCTGATAACATAGAGACTTACCCGCACCAGTTGGCATGATAACAAGTGAATGGCCATTTTTACCTGATAGCAGTCTGTTAATAATCTGTTCCTGATTTCCTCTAAAATCCTGGAATTTAAAATATTTATTCAGAATGTTTTTAGCTTTATTCATAGTCATTTTTATTTATCCACTAATTTTACAAATTAACCCAAACTATTTTATTAGTGTCTATTTGTGTTTGTTAGCGGTTTAGGCATCATCTTCCAGTCTCAGAGTTACAAGTTCTGTTTTTATACCCTTAATAAGTTCTAGTTTTCTACGAAGTTCCTGGATCTTATCCATTTCACCCATTAATTCACAAAAAATAAGGCCTTTATCTGAGCAACTATCAAGAACACCAGTATGCAATCCTAATCTGGTTTTAATAAGACATCCCCAGGCAGTTAGGGTTTTTTGTACATTTACTGCTGCATCTTTTCTGCGGCCAACTAGTATTAATAAAACTGTTTTTTGCATTATACTCTCTCCTGGTAGTTATTTTAGGAATTTGCTTTTTGCTATATTGATTTAGAACAATATCATATTCTTAAATAATAAGATAAAACTCCTTTATAAAAAAACAACTTGTTTTAATTGTAAAATATTAATCAATATGATAAGGGTTTTTATTATGTTTTTTTTGATTAAATTCGTTTGTGAAGAGTAAGATTAAAGTTTCTTGGTGAGGGAGGTTATTTTTAAATGAGTCATTGTAAAATGTGGTAGAGGATCTTTTAAAATAATATAAAAACAAGCCTAATAAGAAGGGGTATTTCTGTCATTAGGTTTGTTTTTATAGATAGCGTTTTTTTAATGTATTTTTTTTTGTAATTTTATTTTTGGTTGATTTTCTCCTACACACGGGAATATTTTAGTCTTGAATATTCAATATCAAATACTTAGAAAGCTCTTTGATAGATAAATCTGTATTGTTTTCCTGGTTTATCTCAAAAAGTAATTCTGGAAGAGATATAGCTCTTTCTTTGTCATTACATTCTTGTAACTTCTTTTTAATAATCTTTTTCATCTTTATATCCTTTTCTTTAATATAACTATTATTTTTACTCTTTTTTAATTTATCTAAAAAGTGATAGACTGGATATATTGCAATTCTCATGACAATTGTGTTTTTTTAGGCGACAAGACACTTTTTTTAATTATTTAGTTAAGGGTATTGCACTAATGTTTACACTTGATAACTTGACAACTTGACAACTTTTAACCCGCACGTATTGCGATATCTTGATATCCTTTTTTATTCTCTTTAAATTAAAAAATGTTACACCAGATTTTTCATAATGATCAGTCGATCGGTGTTAATTCACGCGGAAATTATAAATTCCGCGTGAATTATATATAAAGTGAGGTGAAATTTTAGAAGGCGTATGTACTACAAAAAAATGCTAAATAACTTTTCTTAGCAGAGTCTTATTTTGTAGATGGACATGTATTTCTTAGTTAAACAGGGCAGGAGGTTATCAATGAAAAATTTAAAAAAACAAAACATATCTAAACTTGATGATATGCGAAATATAATAGCGATGATTCTTTTGGAAAAACGTGAACTTCAGAAAACAAATTTTGACTTAATTAAATACGGAATCGTCTGCACAGAAGGACAATTTAATGAATATTTAATGAAACATCCAATTAGTAGATTTGAAGCAAAAATGGCAGAAAGTTTATTTGAAATTGAAAAATGCCAACAATAATCCTATAAGCCTCAGCTCAAATCTATACCATGAGGATAAGTTGTTATATATAGGATATTAAGAATTATTTTCAGTATAATTTTTTTGTTATAGGAAGTACTATCAGTCATAAAAAAATAAAAAACCCAACCAAGGAGTTTAAAAAATGACTGATAATACAAGAGCGAACTTAAGTCCTATAATAATAAAATCCAAATCAGTTATTGCTTCGGCCATTAATTAGTTTGCATATTTGACGCTTTCAGGCTGAAAGAAACTTTGGATATAAGGTATATGTTTTAGACGCACGAATTGCGTCTATGTATTTATTTATTATAAATTTCTATCAGCTGTTGAACAAAATTTTCTCGAATTGTTTTGCTTATTCTATATGAAACGCATCTGTCTAAAAATCTGTAGGGATCTACATCTTTGTTGGCCAATGGAAGTAAATTCAAATTGCTTATTAAAAAACTAGGAGATTTGTTTATTTTCTGTGCAAATTTTTCTCTAAGGTCATAAAATAGTTTGTACCTATCTTTTGCCTTTCTTGATAATTTGCTATACCCTTTTCTTTTTTTATAAATATCCTCTGGACCAGGCTTAACATGTTCTTTATTTTGTGCCATAAGGTTCATCAGCATATATTTATCCAGTAAGCCTTTTGCTATAATTTTTGTTATCAGTTTATCTTTTAGGTCAAATAAATAAATTACATCAGAAATTGCATATTTCAGCGCTTCCGGTTCAATTGGACGCTTCATCCAGTTGTAAGTTTGAAATTTCTTTTTAGCTATTAACGGTATTCCTAATTCTTCGTTAAGTATGTTGGTAAGGCTCTGTTTCTCGTATTCCAGCAGTTGTACAGCCGGCCTAAGATCAAAAACAGATTTAAATTTAACACCATGCAGTTTTTCTATTATTGAAGCATCTCCGGCTACATCGTATGTTAATTTTAGTATGTTTCTAGATTCGAAAACCAGTTTTAGAACAGTATTTAATTCTTCTTTTTTATTGAATAACAGGGGATCAATTAGTACTTTGTTTTTTTTGTCATATATTTGAATCAAACAGATATGCTCTCCATAGCAATGAAGATTCATTTCACATTCGATATCAATAGCTATTGTATTTAATTTGCTCTTAGTCAGGTCTTCAAAATAATTTTCTACTTCTACTACCGTTTTCAGTTCTAAAATACTCATTTATTGTCATTTCATTTTATCTTTTTATAATACATAGCTTCTCTGTCTGAAAGATTTCCATTCTTTATGTCATCTTTATACTTTTGTATATCTATATTCCTTGCTGTGCCGATAGATTTGATGGACAGCACTTTTTTAGAGAAACTAATTGGTTTTGTGGGTTTCTTTGTTTTTTCGGTGGTTTGTACCTGTGAAAGAGGTTTTAACTCGTAAGCACTGGCTGTTTTTCTTTTTCTACCATAGCCCTGATACATCAGTAATACTATATAGCAGAAACAAATGACAGATAAAATTATGAAAAGATTGTTGTATATTTTGGATTTAGGCCTAGACGAATCAATTTTATCTGCAGTCTTTGTGTTACGACAGTTGTCGCAGCAGATACAGTCAATATCTCTTCTACTGTATACACCGAGATCACAGTTTTCTATTTGAACTTGATGTTTCATTTTTCTTGTTAGCCTAATAGCATTAAATAATGATAGGAATGCGCCGACTGGACATAGTACGCGACACCAGAACCTTTTATAAAACAGTGATATGATTAGAAATGCTATTATAAAGTAGAGAGTCATCTTTGAAGGATAGATATAATTAAAAATATACGGGAGTATATCTGTATTTTCTGCGATACTATTATTCTCGAGTGATATAAATAAAATCACCAAAAAGAAAAGGATTATATATTTTATTAATCGGCTAAATCCCCATGCGCTCTTGCTTAGTTTAGCTTTATCTTTAACTATGCCCAACTTTTTAAAGATGAAATGGACTATACTATGCAACAGTTCCTGTAGTGCACCGAATGGACAAAGGTAACCGCAATAAATGTTCCCAAACAACATTATTAGAATTGGTATAGCAATACATAAAAACAGGGACGTATTGACGTATGAGAGATACAGATTGAATGAGATTAGGGCGAATACCTGATCCATTGAATATTGTATATTGAAACATATACCTAAGACTGCAATGACCACTATTAGGAAACAGTATCGATACGATCGATTATTTAGATACCTTAAAATAATTGCGGTTACAGTAAAAAGGATTAATGCTAATAATGGAAGATATATATAAATGTCATTCGGTTTATCTATTTTTGTCGGTTCGGATTTATTGAGATTAATTGCTGAAAAATTACGGCCTGCATCAAGTAAAGTTTTTGATATTGCGGTTGAACTTTCAGTCGCACCGGTAATCGCATTTACTTGATAGTTTTTCTGATTGTTAAATACTTTCTGGCCAAAGTATATATTTTTGGATTCTAATACTTTATCTAGAAACCCTGGTGTCTCGTTAGATTCAAGTATTGTGAAGTTTTGTATTTCTCCGTCTGGACTTACATAACTTAACATGTGAATAGGACCGGCATGGCCTTGTATATTCTCTTTCGAGAAATCTTTTGTTTTGAAAATATATCCGACAACTACTTTTCCTTCTTTGACAGCATAATATGTAAATGAAGTTCCGTTTACTTCTCCGTCCTTCTGAACAAGTTCACGGTTGTTTACAGATAATTCTTGCTTTTGTTGTGTAGTTAAAGTCCATGTAGCTGTTGGTTTAAGACTCATTTCTTTATTCTTCGTGAGTGCTGAAGCTATTATAAAAAAGAGAGCTATTCCAAGCATAAAAAAACCGATAGTTCTTACGTAAATAACAAGTTTATTTGTTCTTCTGTGCATCCTTCCTTTTAAAAATAAAGAGTGGAGTAATATGATTCCCAGGAGTATAAGCATTATGATCAATGTTTTATTTATGCCTATGATTGGGAGTAAAATAATTGAACATAAAATACTTCCGATTGCGCCGCCTAAATTATCAATAATTTCCAACTTGGAACCGGATTGAATGTTTGTTACATTTTGTTTTTTTAAACTAAGCGCAGCTATTGCAAAATAGGGGCCGCTGAATAAACCTGCGCATAAAAACAGAGTAGCGAAGTATGCTTGAGATGCCCCAGGTGGGTTAAAGTAAATCAGAAGTATATATATAATATATATGACTGAAATAAAGGTAAGGTTATACCTGTTTTTAGGGAAAAAACGGATAAGCTTTTCAACCGTTAAGCCACTGATAAAAAGCCCCAGCATAAATAAAGCAGTTATTATCCCAAAGTAGAGAAAAATAGAACCAAAATAAATCTGAAATAGAAATATAAGTATTAAATTGATACTTAAACCCGTAATGGCTGCTACAAAAACCCCAAAATACTGTTCGGTTTTAGATAGGTCTATATTGATTTTTTTTCTTCTTGATTTTTTTACTCCATAATAATAATAGTAAAAAATTCTCAAAACAAAATACATAAAAGCAATAAGTATTATCCATGGAAACACTATTAGAAGTGTTCTATTTAAGTCTGATAGCGAAAAGCCAACATTGCCGAGTTTTTTAATTGTAAACAGTAAAGTATATAAAAATGACTTAGGGTTTTTGTCTGTATTGAGAAGTATTTGAGGGGGATATTTGTTTATAATGTTCTCATATTTTTTCATCTGGAATGTTATACGGCTAGTTTCAAAAATAGATTTTATATTTTGGGGATAAAATACTTTTCTAATATCTTTTATACTGTTTAGCCTTTTCTGAAGTGTTACTCCTGAATTAGAAACAATATCTTTATTTCTGGCTGCAAAAAAACAGCTCTCGCCGCCGGGCTTTAAAATGATATAGTCATAAACCTGTCGCAAAGTGTATAGAAGTGAGCTTCCCATAAATGAAAGCTCTGTTCCCATGTAGTTGGCACCGGCTGGAAAGTTTACTCCTACAATTCCACTGGGAGCAGTAACTTTTTTTATTTGTTCAAAAAATTCAAAAGTAAAATATCTGTTGAGAAGCAATGTAGAAGGGTTGGGTAGATTAAGTACGATTAAATCAAATTTAGAGTTATTTATCTCTATATACTTTTTAACATCATATTTAGATGTTTTGATTTTAAGTATATTTGTTCTATATTCTGCCGGTATTATCTTGAGAAGATTTTTTGGATAATCAGGGTCTGTATCAAGCCAGACTATTTTTTTGATCTGAGACAGTTTACTGAAAGATCTGCATATAGAGTATGAACCCGGTCCGATTACCATAATTCTTTCCGCTTTCGGGTTTTGAGAAAGGTATTCGCCTACAATTTTTGAAGATGATTCGGTGTTTGGTAATGCTTCATAAGTCGAATTCCAGGCGCTGACAATAAAATCGTCTTTATATGTCCCGTAAAGGTATTTGGCCTGTGGTGTTGAAAAAGAACCTTTGTATCTACCTTGCTGAAGAAAATTCTGCCATTCTATGCGGTTATTGTAATTATTCCATTTTTCGGAATAACCGGTAAACAGCATAGATAAAATGATAAGTAGTAAAATAGGTATAGCTATTCTGCATAAACGATTAACCAAGCCTGATTGAATAAATATATGGGGAAAGGTAGATAATAATATAACAAAAGCAGCGATGAGAAAAATCGATTCCTCTATGCATCCGGTAAAAAGTAATAAAGTAACAATTAGTGCTCCGAAAAAACTTCCAAGAGATTCACATACATATATTTTTATTACAGGTACAGAACTTTTTTTGACCCAGTCTGTTCCAAGAACAAAAAGTAAACCAGTCAGAAAACTTATAGGAGCATTACAAAGCAACACGAATGGAATAAGCAAATTGAAGGAAATCTGTTCAAAAGAACCTCTACCAAGCAGTGTCTGGGCATTAAAGAACAGATATAGCTGTATTACGTAAAGAGGTAAATATAATATTATAAAGAGATAAAAGAACTTCGAGAGTTTTGAGATGATTCTTCTTTTTGCTATCCAGGCCCCAATACATACCCAGATAAGCCATGAGAAAAAGAATAAACCTATTGACAGTTCATTGCCGCCAAACACTATTAGAAAAGTTCTAAAAAGTAGGGTTTGAGCCAACAGACCAAAAAATCCCATACAGAAGACTGTAAAGAATTTTGCAGTTTTCTCAAATATTGATGTGTTGGCCATATTCAAGATAAATCTTGTTTTTGTCTTTTTACTTCTGTTTGAAATCATGATTATGTTGATTATTAGGAAGTTAAAAAGCAAATTCCTATACACTAAATATAATTTGTAATTTAGAATTAAAAATTAACCAGATCGAATTTTGCTTATGATAATATTTGAATTGTCGAAATTAGGGCAAACATACAGGTTTGCCCTTACTTTTTCTCATTAAAAACGATTGCCTGAAATGTTGTAAATTCAGCGCCGTCTTTCCATGCGTTTGCCGGCAGTCCGGCTTTTTGTGATAGATGAGTTAATGTCTGGGCTAGGTTCCATCCCTGTTCGGGTGCGACCTGAGGTAAAAAAACGGCTGAATATCCATGTTTAGAGATAATCATACCGTCTTTTCCAATAACGATATTCTTATAAGAAGAGACAGGTTCTGGGGGTGTTAAAGCGGATATTTCAAATTCTAGATTAGGTAATTCCTGTTCTGTAACTTTAGGAAACCGGTAGTCTCTCAGTGCGGCATTAACAGCTTGTGACATTACAGCTATGTATAATGGACGTTTAGGTAAAATCTCACCTATACATCCACGTAGCTTTCCATATTTATGCAATGTAACAAAAGCCCCCATTTTTTTGCGCATGTTTGAGGTAATTTCAATGCCGAGTTGATCTGGTGTAGGTATAGTTTTATTTTTCATATAGTAGACAAGTGTGCTTCTGGCAAGCTTTAGAAGACTTTCTTTGTCGCCTTGAGTCAAAACATCATTTTTAGTTTTTTCTGATTTTAAAAGAAGAGGTTTCTTGACCCATTTACCAGTGAAAGCCATAGAAACGTAGCTTACAGAATTAGTGAAATCACCAGTCTGTTTTCCGGAAGTATCATAGTGAAGAAGTGTAGCATGAGTATTTTTAGGAAGCATTGAAAGAAGTATCAATATTGGGTTACGGCCGCAGATTGTAATGCCGGTTTTTGAAAAATAGTCATTGAATCCGTTAAAATTAATATCCTTAATTTCTTCTACAGAATCCATATCAAGTTTTTTGATTTTTTCCTCAGTCTGAAAATTTAGAGGAATTGGTGTATAGCGAAACTGCTGGCCATAATGAGTAAAATCAGAGCTGGCTATTATTAGAGTATTGTCGTCTATCAGAGAATTCAAAATTTTCCCGATTTTTTGAGCTGTGCTGGCATCGAGTTGTCCAACTACAATGGGTACAAGTTTAAACTGTCCAAGAGCTATTTGAAGTAAAGGCAACTCTATCTGTACGCTGTGTTCATTATATTGTGCCTGATCGTTAAGTGTAACTTCCGAAAATTGTTTAAGTTTGCTTATAAAAATTTCATCCAAAGGAGTAGTGGCGAGAGGTGTTTTAAATGCTTTAATATCTTTAGGCAAACATATCTTGTTTCTCATAGAATGCCGATGAGATGGCCCTAGTATTATCACTCTTGAATATTTTTTCCCTATAATTTCCTTTATCCCGTATGCAGCTGTTTGACCGGAATATGTATAACCTGCATGGGGCAGGATTAAAGCAATTACATTCTTCAAGTCTTTTTCTTTTACATTATCTACATATTTGTCAATCTGTTTTTTTAGAACACTGGAGCTGGAAGGATACCAAGAACCGGCCAGGGGGGAATCTAAAATTGCCTGACTCGAATATGCAGGCAATGTAAAGATCAACAATAATAAAATGACAATTTTTTTAGCTTCCATGAAAAATTTCCATATTATAGAGTTAAAATGGTTTAAGTGTACAGGATTTTGCTTTTTAACTTATTCATAGCCAACAATATTAAGTAACGTAACAAAATAAAAAGATAAAAACAAGATTTATCTTGAGACTATTCAAAACAACCATATTATATATTATAATCTAAAAAATCATTATTTCTTTATATGATTGTTGGTCATTATACATTTTATGAAAGACTTTATATTTTGCAGAGTGATATTTTTCAGTTTCTTTTGATGGATTAATTATTTTTTCAGCCTTGTTCATTTTTTTCATTCCATCGACAACAGAGTCAACTCTTCCAGATGCTGCTGCACCAAGAATTGCCGAGCCTAGAAGAACTGCTTCCTGTTCTTTTGGCAGTACAATCCTGCAATTTGTGATATCTGCATGTTCTCTTAAAAATACTGGATTTTTAGTTCCACCGCCACAAGCAAAAATGGTGTCAATTTTAAAACCGTTTTTGTTCATTTCTTCAATTATATGTCGTGTTCCATAAGCAATAGCCTGTATGGTTGCTAAATATAGAAGTGCCAGTTCATCTAATGAATCAGATAATTTGAGCCCGGAAATAGCACCTCTTAAGAGGGGATTTGCTCTCGGCGATCTGTTACCATGAAAATAAGGTAGAACGTGAAGTTCTTTTGTCAGCAGGGCAGGGAAGCTTACTTTTTCTGCTAAGTTGTCTAACTGTTTGTTTAATATTTCATAGACTGTACTGCTGTTTTCTTCTGCTAGTTTTTTTAGCTCAACTGATTTTGCGTGAGAAAATATAACATGATCAACAAGAGCGCCTGTTACTGATTGTCCACCTTCTGCTAGCCACATATTAGGTATCATTGCCGAATAGTATGGTCCCCAGACACCGGGAACAAAATTAGGGTTTTTAGAAACAGCCATATGACATGTAGATGTTCCGCCAATTAGAGCCAAACGTCTTGTTAAATCCTGTTCTGTAAAATTTTCTCCTTCAAGTGCAGCTCCGAGTAATCCTATCCCCCCGGCATGTGCGTCTATGATGGAAACACCAACAGCAATTCCATGTTTCAGACCAAGTTCATCAGCAGCTTTTTTCGATAAGCCACCGGGAACACTTTCTCCGATTGGCCTTATCTTTTGTCCAATTCTTTTGTATTTTTCATTAACTAAATCTTCAAGCCCAATTTCATTGAAGTAAGAATCGGCCCAACTTCCGATACTGTTTGGGGTGTTTGAGGGTTCATGTCCCAAGTATGTCCATTTACAGACTGTTGAACATAAAGAACGAACATCTTTATCTGTAGCTTTATATACGAGGAAATCCGGTAAATCAAAAAATTTAGCCGTTTTCTCCCAGCATTCAGTATTATTCTTTTTTAACCACAGAAGTTTTGGTGTTTCCATCTCAGGGGAAATTTTACCACCAACATATTCTAAAACTTTATGTTTTTTTGAATTAATATACTCAGCTTCACTTATAGCTCTATGATCCATCCAAACAATAACATTTCTTTCTTTATCTTTAGATTTACTGACAGATACAGGGTTACAATCTTCATCTATTGCCACCAGGGAACATGTTGCATCAAAACCTATACCTCTTATATCATTAGGTGAAATATTGGATTTGCTGACTGCCGTTTTTACAGAAAAACATATAGAATTCCATATGTCATTACTTGATTGTTCTACGAAATCATTATCATATTTCCACATTCTAATTTCTTTGCTTGCGGAAGACAGCATCTTTCCATCTTCAGTGAAAATACCAGCTCGCGCACTGCCTGTTCCAACATCCACACCAATATAATAAGACATATTTATATTCCCTTTGTTTTTCTCAACGAATTAAACTAATAAAACGAATTATTTTTCTATATGTTTTCTTTTAGTCAAGTTAAACTTGCTTTTGTCTTTTTGTTTTGTCGCGTTGTTAAACTTTGTTGGCTATGAATAAGTTAAAAAGCAAATTTCTGTACAGTTAAATTAGTTATATTTCTGACAAGTCGTTTATACTCTAATTTTTCTTTGCCAAAATTAACAAGCAATCCCAGTTTCATATTTGTTGCTTTTAAATAATTGATTACTTGTGCTTCATGTTCAGAAGCTAAATTGTCAATTGCTTTTAATTCTATAATAATTTTATCAAAACAAATAAAATCAGCAAAGAAATTTTTATTTAGTGAGTAACCTTTATAATTAATAAGAATTTGTTTTTCTTTCTCAAAAATAATATTTTGAAGAAAAAACTCTTTTGCAAGAGCTTCCTGATAAACAGATTCAAGAAAACCGCATCCCAATTCATTATGAACTTCCATGCAGGCTCCAATAATTTTATAACTTTCATCCTTATATATTAAATCCACACTCAAACTCCTTATTGTTCTAGTCTAATTGAACAAATTCAGTTTTTTTTACGCTAATATGAAAAAATATTCGTTTCATTCGTTTTATTCGTTGAGAGAATATCCTATCCGAATATTCTAATTTTGAATCCAAGTTTTTGTGACAAAGAAACCATCTCTTCAAAGATGTCACCATAGGCTACTGCTATATGATTGCTCATGAAATGTGCCATGATAGTATCCCTTGAAGAACCTAGGTCAGCAGCCATAAACGGCCAGTCTCTAGAAACACTGCACCACATTTTCTCTTTGACATCTTCAGGAAGCTTTTTAACATCACCTTTTCCAATATCCATCCAAAGTTCGTCATCCATTACATAAGCTCTTGCCCAGGTGATTTCTCCAGGAAGGCTTTCACCTGTAAATGTTCCGCCTGGTATTGGGAAATAACCTTTTGGTTGTCTATAAGAGTGGACGCCTTCCAATGAGTCAGGTTTGTGGTTGAACGGGTAAGAACCGGTAGAACCGGAATTGTTTAAAATCCAGATAAATTTCCCGTCAATTTCGGCACCCCAGCGAATATCATGGAACATAACAGACTGATGTAGGCCTTTAGCTTTAAGGAGACGTTTCATTAGTTCCATTGGAACAACATTTCCCTGGTCTGCTTCTGTTGATGTAATTATGACATCACCATTGGATTCAGGTCTGCATACGGAGTTTAAAAGCCCCTCTGCAAAATCTGATGGAGGACGAAGTCCTATTAAACCTAATTGATACTGCCAACCAATACAGTCAGCTTTAAATTCTTCAACTAAGTCAAGTACTGTTAAATAGTCTCTCAGTTGTTCTTTTGTTGATTCTACGGTATAATCTTCTGCTCCGTTTTCACCATAATGAAAAGATACACCTTTATCATTTACAAATTTCAAAGCTTTATCTATACGATTGGGGTCAATTTTTGCACCTCTTTCAACAATCCAGGCTTGATCTACTTTGTGTTCTGTGAATCCTATTTTATTTAAGAGTCTAGGACCAAAATACCCATTAATCATACCCATGGCAGTATCGCCGAGCATTAAGGTGAGAATTCTGCGTTTTTCAATTTCTTTTAAAATTTTATCAGCCGTTTTTTGAGCAGATTCCGAAACAGGTTTAGGTGAAGAAATACAATCCATAGAATATTCTATTTTTCCAGTTTCGCACCATTCTTTGAGAGATTTCATAAAGAATTCATCTTCTGTCCAGTCTTTTGCATCAGACCAGATACGACTGTGTTTTCTATTTACATATTCCAAACACGCGGACGTATTTAATAACCCTACCAATCCAGGCCATGTTCCATCAAAATTACTGGCTAAAAGCAGTGGATTCTTTTTTCCTACAACGCCGTCAGTAGTATGTGGCCCGTATACCCAGTGAGTGTAGATACCAATTATAGGGTCTTCTATTTGGCTTAATCTTTCAATAGCCTCATTTGGTTTGGTTATAAATCCTTCAACTCTATATGAACTGTATCCAAGTTTTTTTATAGCTTTTTCCATTTGAACAGTAGCTTCAGTTGCACCCGGCAGGGCAAGTTCATTTGGTTTTTGTCTGTAATCACCAGGCCAAAATATTGCAATTTTCTTTTTCATAAGTCTATTCTCCAATTATTTAAAATTTCTTAACTTAAGTTTTTATTATTTCTTCAATCTTTACAGGTCTTCTAATAAAGGAGTAGCTGATTGCTCCGACTATACAGAATATGCCGCTTGTAATGAATACCCAATTAAAATTACCGCCAGCATAATACAAAATAAAACCAGTGCCAATAGGGGCTAAGGTACCTCCAATAAAATTAGCAAAATTCTGAATCCCCCCAAACATTCCTACAGATTCTTTAGGTGACAAATCACCAACCATTGCCCAAAGCACTCCTGTTCGTAATTCAACACAAAACAAACTAACACTAATTAAAGTTATTGTTAGGGGCGTGCTGGTTATATAATTTATTGGAAAAACAGCGGCGCCGGACAAAAGACATCCTCCAACAATGGGGATTAGCCTAGCTGTTGTTGCTTTCATTCCCTTTTTAATGAAATAGTCTGAGATATATCCTCCAATCATTACTGCAAAAATAGCAGAGATAAACGGAATTGCAGCCATCAGACCTGTTTTAGCTAAACTTAAGTGCCTACTTTCCATCAGGTAATCAGGTAACCAGGTGATATATAGCCAGAACACATAAGAAGAACCTATATTTCCGATAATCAGACATATCATAGTTGGATGTCTAAACAGTTTCCAAATACTTACTTTTTTCTGAACTTCTGATTTTTCTACAATCTTTTTGGTTTGACCTGTTTCTAATACATCATCTTTTTTATAAAACTTAATCCATATAATAGTAATAAAAATACCAAGTATTCCCAATGAAATAAACATTAAGCGCCAACCCATAAAAATCATCAAAACCACTAGAATTGGAGGAGCAATTCCATTTGCGATTCTGGGTCCAAGATTTACTACTGAAGCCGCTACGCCTCTTTCTTCTTTTTTGAAATAATGCTGGGTCACTTTTCCGGCAATTATAAAAAATGGAGCTTCAGCTATACCCAGTAACACACGAGCCATATACATACTAGCAAAACCTACAACTAATCCACCCATAACTGATGATATAGACCAAAGTATAATACCAAATAAAAATATTTTGTTGATTCCAAATTTATCAATAAGCCAGCCAGCAGGTAAATTAGCTAAAGCATATGGCCACATGAAGGCTGAAAGCAATAGTCCCATTTCAATGGTGCTGAACCCAAATTGATGTGAGATAGCTACATTAGCTACACTGAGAGTAGCTCTATCCATGTAATTAACTATGGATGCAATCAGCAATATGATAATCAAAGTCCATCTATAGTCTATACGATGTAAAGCGCCTTTTTTTGTACTGGGATTCTTCATCACTATTCCCTTTAATTCTTTATTTTAAGGTGTACAGGATTTTGCTTTTTAATTTCTTAATAATCAATATAATTTTGATTTCAAGCAGAAGTAAAAAGACAAAAGCAAGTTTTATCTTGTAAAATCCAGTTGTTTTAGATGACCAATAACTTTTTCACGTTCAGGCTTTTTGAATGCATGAAAGGGTTCAGCCATAAAATCACTGCATATCCCCATATGGTTTAGTACAGTTTTAATTCCTTTTAGATAGCTTGAACCAAACCGTCCAACACTATAAATGGTGGTGCTTATAGCCATGACATTGCTGTGAAGTTTTCTGACAGTTTCCCAGTCTTTTATTTGTGCAGCATTGTATAATTTAACATACAGTTCCGGATAGAAATTTGCGCCCCCATTAACTCCGCCATCTGCACCCAAAAACAAAGATTCAGCCAATAGCTCTTCTGGGCCGACTAAAAATGAAAAATCTTTTTTAGCTTTTAACGTTTTTAATATATTGTTAAAATAAACCATGTTGCCGGAACTGTCTTTTACTCCGTGTACTCCAGGCAACTTAGCAATTTCCAGAACAGTTTCCGGAGCAATATTCAGTTTTGTGTGACTTGGCATATTATATAAATATACAGGAAGGCTGATTTCGTTTATGATATCTGTTAAATATTCTTGTAGTTCCTCATTTCCTGCGGGAAAATAAAATGGAGGGGCAAGCACAACTGCTTCTGCGCCGCTTTCCTTTGAAATATTAGCCATTTTTATTGATTCAGTAAACGAAGTGTCTGTTATTCCGACGAGAACAGGTACTCTCCCATTGACCTGCTTACAGGTCCTTTCTATTAATTCATATCTAAGTCTATAGCTTAAGCTTGGGCCTTCTCCGGTAGTGCCTAAAATAAACAAACCATGGACACCGCCTTTCAAAATGTGTTCTATAAGTTTTTCAAGGCCTTTTGTGTCTAGTGTGTCTCTTCCCAAAAGGGGAGTGATCATAGGAGGAATAATTCCTTTAATTGGTTTCATTGGATTTTTCCTTTTAAAATATTTAATACAATAATAAATTTCAAAATAGAGCGAACTATATTACATCACTTGATTCAAGTTTTTTCCAAAAGACAGCATATATAAATACTATAAAAAAACAGATTAGCGGAACAATAAATCCAATTTGAATATTAGTTATATCTGCAATGTATCCCATTACTACAACAAAAGTGCCTCCCACTAATGTCATTACAATATACGATGAAGCGTGTCTTGTTTGCTCGCCTAATCCATAAATTCCAAGAGAAAAAATAGTTGGATACATTATAGACATAAAGAAAAAGCTGCCCAGTAACCCTATAACACCTAACCAACCGCTGCAGAATATAACTATAAGCATTAAAAGCGTGTTTGCAATTCCGTAAAATGCAAGTGTTTTGTGCGCGACTGTTTTCTTTAACACATAGCTTCCGATTAATCTGCCGGCAAGGAACAATCCTAAACCACCTATAGAAAGTAATTCAGCGGCGTCTCTGTCACTATAGTTTTTTAAATTATCAACTGCATAATTTATAAAAAAACTAAAAATTCCGGTTTGAGCTACCATATAAAAAAACTGTGCTACAACAGCAAAGATAAAATGTTTCTTTCGCCAGAAAGGCCTATCTTTTTTTCTTTTGGAAACAGTTTCGTCAAATGCTTTAATATTAGGGATTTTAAAGAAACAAAAAAATACAATAAGTATTATTACAAGTATTGCTATTCCAATGTAAGGAAGGGCAAGGTGGGAACTATCTACTGTTTCTCCGACAGTCGCGGACAACATCAGTTGCCCTCCTACTAATGGACCGAGTATTTGTCCAATTGCATTACAGGACTGGGCTAGATTAATCCTTACTGCTCCGGTTTCCGGGGGGCCGAGTACTGTAGTATATGGGTTTGCAACAGTTTCTAAAATCGAAAGCCCACAGGCGATTACAAATAAACCAATTAAAAAGATATAAAAAATGCCGATACGAGTAGCCGGGACTGCCCATAATGCACCCAATGCAACTAGAATCAAGCCTACAATAATACCGGTTTTATACCCATGTTTTTTTGCCATCAATCCCGCGGGTATTGCCATAACAAAATAACCAAGATAATAAGCAAGTTGTACGAATGCTGATTTAGCCTTTGATATGTGTAATGCTTCCTGAAAATGTTTATTAAGAACATCAATTAGTCCCATTGAAAAACCCCATAACAGAAAAAGTGTGCATAAAAGGATAAAGACAACTGCATAGTTTTTTCCGTCAGAAGACGTAAAAAGTTTTTTCTTTGGCTGAGTAGTGCCGGACATAGTTTTAATGTTGTTTGGTATGGGAATTGACATTATTTTAATTTCCTTACTTCTTTCTGGTTAGTGTTTTAGCTATTATATTTCCTTTTATTATATTGATACATTGCAGTTTTAAATATGTTCTTTAACAAAGAATAGAAAGGCTAATTATAATAATTGTTAATTACCCATTCCATTTACTTATTTTCTGTATGTTTATTTTATTAAGTGGTTTAATTTTTCCTGGATATTTGCCAAATTTTACAGCCAGAAGGATTTTACGGGGTAATGTTCGGGCAAAAGTAGATAAAGGAGCAAAAGTGGCAGACAACGAAACAGCGGCTAGGAGTTTTAAAAATTTTCGTCTATGCATGTTTCCAAACTCCATATATTTTATATCCACAGTATGGACATTTTCCGTTTTTTATTACATTTTTTTCTATTGTATATCCGTGACGTTGTATTAACTCTTTTTTACATTTGGGACAAAATGTGTTTTCCCAGTTTTTACCTATAACATTGCCTATATACACATACTGCATTCCAATATCTTTAGCTATGCCTCTTGCTCTTTTCAAGGTTTCAATAGACGTCGGGGGTAAATTTTTCATTCTATATTGTGGGAAAAACCGTGAAAAGTGCAGGGGAACCTCTGCTCCAAGGTTCTCTTTTATCCATTTGCATAGAGCTCGTATCTCTTTATCACTGTCATTCATTGTTGGCAAAAGGAGGTTTGTTACTTCCAGGTGTACTCCAGCTGATTTGACCGTTACCAGTGAATCAAGAACAGGTTTAAGAGTTGCACTGCATACATCTCTATAAAATTTATCAGAGAATGCCTTTAAATCTATATTCGCAGCATCTATATGTTTGCATAATTCTTTAAGTGGCTTCTGATTGAAATAGCCGGCAGTTACTATGATGTTTTTAATTCCCCTTTTTTTTACCTCTATACTGCTGTCGAGCGCATATTCGTAAAAAACAGCAGGGTCTGTATATGTGTATGCTACAGATTTACATTTATTTTTTTCTGAAATTTCAGCTATTTGCTTAGGTGATACTTTATATGCGGGAACATCTATCGGAAATTGTTGAGAAATTTCCCAGTTCTGACAGTTTTTACAATGAAGATTACACCCCACTGTTGCCACAGAAAAAGCTTTAGAACCGGGTAAAAAATGAAATAGCGGTTTCTTTTCAATTGGATCTATGTGCAGAGAGCATGGATATCCATAGGTAACAGCTACTAATTTTCCATCCACATTTACTCTAATGTGGCAGTCTCCAGTTTGTCCAGGGGCGATTATACAATATTTAGGACA
>CAZVCD010000025.1:0-11644 GCA_964625675.1 uncultured Victivallales bacterium
TATTGACTGTTTTTTCGTTTTACTAGGTCGTTGTAGGCGATAAAGACATCTTGTTTTTAGTAAAAAAGGTAGGTCGATAAAATAACGTCATTTGTCAGTTATAAGGAGACTTATGTGGGTATTTCAATTATATTATTGCTAAGATTTTTTTTAAATATAAATTAGAATGATCTAACAGAGAGAATTTATACATAGAACAAATTTTAAGTTATTAAATAATAATAAAAGCTCAATTTTCCGGGAGGAATAACAATGGCTAAGCTAGGTTTAGAAGATCATGTTGTTAACGAACAGGTGTTAAATCAAACAGTTAAAAGATTCAAAGAAAGACATATTCAATTACCTACATTAACTGAATTAAGTGATCCTTCAACTATTTCAGAAGATATAAAAAAGCAATTACTCGATGTAGATCCAGGCGAAGCACATCCATTGAACCTTTATAGAATTAACTGGTACAATGATCCTGAAAGCCGCAGCTTTAGAGAAGTTCCTTATTTTTTTGAAGTACCTAAAGCAATAACAGGAATTGATGCAAAAATAGTAGTTATGTCCGGCGCATTTTTCCCAATGGTTAACTGTCATAAAGTGCTTGCTGCTTATGGTTGCCTGGCCCCTAGATTAATAACAGGTCAATTTGATCCAACAGAACATAAGGCTATCTGGCCTTCAACTGGTAATTACTGCAGAGGCGGTGTTGCTGTTTCTAAAATTATGGATTGTCACGGTGTCGCTATTCTTCCTGAAGAAATGAGTGAAGAACGTTTCAACTGGCTTAAAAAATGGACAATGGATCCTGCTAATGATATTCACAGGACATTTGGTTGCGAAAGTAATGTCAAAGAAATTTATGACATGTGTAATGAGTTAGACAAAGATGATAAAAATATTATTTTTAATCAGTTCTGTGAATTTGGTAATACTGTAATTCATTACCACTGCACAGGTAAAGCTTTATCTCATGTTTTCAAAGAAATACAGAAATCTAACCCTAATCTAAAACTCAAAGCATTTACATCAGCTACAGGCTCTGCCGGTACCATTTCTGCAGGAGACTATCTGAAAGAAAATTATAAGGATGTAAAAGTTGTAGCAGTAGAAGCGCTTGAATGTGCAACGCTGCTTTATAATGGTTTTGGCGGACATAATATTCAGGGAATTGGTGATAAACATATACCGTATGTACACAATATAATGAACAATGATGATGTTGCTGCTATTTCAGAGTCTTCAACAGACTCATTGAATCTTCTGTTTAATTCAGAAGAAGGTAAAAAATATTTAAAAGCGCATAAAGGTCTTTCAGATGTTGATATTAAAAATCTTTCTCTGCTGGGATTGTCTTCTATAGGTAACATGCTTGCTGCTATTAAAACGGCTAAATATCATAATATGGGTAAAGATGATGTTATTGTAACTGTTGCAACTGATCCTGCTTCTATGTATGACACTGAAATGCCAAAACAGAAAGAAAAATATTTTAAAGGAAAATATGATGAATTTGATGCAGCAGAAACTTATGGACAGCACTTGAAAGCTGTTTCAGTTGATCACTTCGAAGAATTAACAAAAATTGGCAAAGAAAGAATTTTCAACTTAGGTTATTACACATGGGTTGAACAACAAGGTGTTGAAATAGAAGATTTTGTTGCACGTAAAGATCAGAGCTTCTGGAGAAACCTGAAAAAATATATTCCTGTTTGGGACAAGCTAATCAAGGAGTTTAATTCTAAAGTTTGCAAATAATCCGGAAGGACAGTGTATAGGAATATGCAGTTTTACTTGTTAATAAGCAAAAAGATTATATAACTCAAAAAATAAAAATATAAAAGCAAGGTTTACCTTGGATGAAAAAAGATTTATCTTTAAAATGTATTGGTTGCGACTCTCTGCCTGATTTCTCAAAAGAACTTATAAATGGTTGTGAGAATCGGACAATTGGTGATTCGAATCATATTCTTGAAAAGCATATTCCATTGTTAGATGGAGTATCAATGGATAGCTATCTGAAGATAAAATCAGATAATGTTAATCCGTTTATTTATTTTAAAGATTTCTTTCTTTCTAAATATATTGCCGAAAAATATAAAGTTGATTTTGAAGGCATTATTCAGAATATCCAGGACAGACTTAATGAAGTTGACGGGGTCGGTTTTCAAATAACACCGTTAACTTCATATAATTCGTTTAGTCATTTTAAGAATAACTTATTTATAAAAGATGAAACAGGTAATGTTGGCGGTTCACATAAAGCACGTCATTTAATGGGAAACATTTTATACATTGAAACATTATTAAAAGCTGGAATTCTAAAAGAAAAACCTAGTCTTTCAATATATAGCTGCGGTAATGCAGCAATCGCCGCTTCAGTAATAGCAAAAGCAGCAGGCTATAAACTTGATGTTTTTATTCCTCCTAATATAAACCGTAAAGTCGTAGATATTTTAGAAAAAAACAATGCTATTATTACGGTTTGTCCAAGACAGGAAAATGAAAGCGGAGATCCATGTTATAATCGCTTCCAGGAATCATTACAAAGCGGAGCTGTTTCCTTCTCCTGCTCAGGGCCTGACAACTGGGCAAATATTGAGGGTGGAGAAACACTGGTTCTTGAACTTATGGTTCAAATGTCAGAAATAGAAAAAAAACTTGATTCAATTGTAATTCAAGTAGGCGGTGGTGCTTTAACCAGTTCCGCTGTACATGCATTGGATACGCTTTATGAACAAAATTTGATCAATTATATTCCAAAAATTTATACTGTTCAGACAGAAGGGTGTTATCCTTTAGCCAGAGCGTACTTTCTACTACTTAAAAAGATGGCAGAAGTGAATGGTTTGAAGTGCAGTCTGAATTTTACAAAGCATAGCAATAAAACTGAGGCAATTGTAGAGAATCAAAAACTGTTACACTATGCCTGCAATTTTATTAAAGAAATTACTGAAATTAAAACTTTTATTAGAGATAATTATAATAAATGTTGTGTGCAAAATGTATTAATGACTGCATGTAAAAAAGAAAATTCTTCGTTTATGTGGAATTGGGAAGAAGAACCTGCGAGCATAGCACATGGAATACTTGATGATATTACATATGACTGGTTTAAATTGGCTCAAGGCATGTTCAAAACGGGTGGAATTCCTGTTGTTGTAGATGAAAATGAACTGCTTGATGCAAATAAAACAGCTAGAGATTTAACTGATATTAATGTTGATCCAACTGGCTCATCGGGTTTTTGCGGTTTGCTGCATTTATTAGGATTAAAGATTATTCCTGAAACAGATAATACAGCTGTATTATTTACCGGAGTTAAACGTTAAATAACTTATTATAGATAATAGATTATTAAATTTTAAGAATAAAGAGGTTAAGAAAATGAGTATTGATTTTAAAGAAATTATGAAAAGAGCAGAAGAATTAAAACCTGAAATGTCCAAGTTTCTTCGTGATATGATTGCAATTCCAAGTGAAAGCTGCCAGGAAAAAGAAGTTGTTTTAAGAATAAAAGAAGAAATGCTTAAAGTTGGATTTGATAGAGTTGATATTGACCCAATGGGAAATGTATTAGGCTATGTCGGAACTGGAAAAACTTTAATAGCAATGGATGCACACATTGATACAGTGGGTGTTGGCGAAATTAAAAATTGGGATTATGATCCATATGAAGGCTATGAAGACGACGAAATAATCATTGGAAGAGGAGCAACAGACCAGGAAGGCGGTATGGCTTCAATGGTTTATGCCGGAAAAATAATTAAAGATTTGAAATTAGATAAAGATTATACACTTCTGATTGTTGGGTCAGTGCAGGAAGAGGACTGTGACGGACTTTGCTGGCAGTACATTATTGAAGAAAGTAAGATTCGTCCTGATTTTGTTGTAAGCACTGAGCCTACTTCATGTGAAATTTACAGAGGACATAGAGGCAGAATGGAAATAAAGGTCGCTACCCATGGCGTAAGCTGTCACGGTTCTGCTCCTGAGCGCGGTGAGAATGCCATTTATAAAATGGGACCTATCATTAATGAACTTAAAGCTCTGAATGAAAATCTTCATTATGATGAATTTTTAGGCAAGGGAACTTTAACAATATCTGAAGTATTTTTTAGTTCACCTTCAAGGTGCGCAGTTGCTGATGGATGTTCAATTTCAGTTGACAGAAGACTTACAGACGGGGAAACATGGGAGAGTGCAATACAGGAAATAAAAAATCTTCCTTCTGTAAAAGCTGCAAATGCTGAAGTGACAATGTATGAATATAAAAAGCCTGCATATACAGGCCTGGTATATCCTACTGAATGTTTCTTTCCTACTTGGGTTTTAGAAGAAAATCACCCTGCATGCCAAACATTAGTTGAGTCATACAAAAAGTTGTTTAATGAAAAACCAGTTGTTGATAAATGGACTTTCTCTACTAATGGTGTTTCAATTATGGGACGTTATGGTATTCCAGTAGTTGGGTTTGGTCCTGGGCACGAAGATCAGGCTCATGCACCAAATGAACGTACTTGGAAAAGTGAATTAGTTAAATGTGCTGCTATGTATGCTGCGATTCCTTCAACTTATACAAAAAACTATAAATAATAATCACTGGAGAATTTCAAAATGAATAAGTCTAAAATAAATGAACTAATTAACATTCTTTCAAAAAAGAATATTAGTGATATGTACCTAAATGATTTTCTGCTTACTTGGGAAAAATCATTTGATGAAATTTCAGGAACTTTTCTGGTTGCTGATATACTAAGAGGTTTGAGAGAAAATAATATTACCTCAAAGATATTTGACAGTGGACTTGGTATTTCTCTTTTTAGAGATAATTCAACAAGAACACGCTTTAGTTTTGCAAGCGCATGTAACTTACTTGGTCTTGAAGTACAGGATTTGGATGAAGGAAAATCACAGGTAGCACATGGCGAAACTGTAAGAGAAACAGCTAACATGATTTCTTTTATGGCTGATGTAATTGGTATTCGCGATGATATGTATATCGGTAAAGGAAATACATACATGAGAGAAGTGGCTAAATCTGTTGAGGAAGGACACAAGGATACTGTTCTGGAACAGAGACCCACGCTTGTAAATCTACAATGTGACATTGATCATCCTACTCAGTCAATGTCTGATGCTCTTCATATAATCAACCATTTTGGTGGTATTGAAAATCTCAAAGGTAAAAAAATTGCTATGACCTGGGCTTATTCTCCTTCATACGGAAAACCTCTTTCAGTTCCACAGGGAATTATTGGTTTGCTTACAAGGTTTGGAATGGATGTTTCACTAGCTCATCCTGAAGGGTATGAAGTGATGCCGGAAGTTGAAAAAGTTGCAGCTAAAAATAGTGCTGACAGTGGTGGTTCTTTTACTAAAACAAATAATATGGCTGATGCTTTTAAAAATGCTGATATTGTATACCCAAAAAGCTGGGCTCCATTTGCTGCTATGGAAAAAAGAACTAATCTCTATGGGAATAGTGATTTTGATGGGATTAATGCTTTGGAAAAAGAACTTCTTTCACAAAATGCAAATCATAAAGACTGGGAATGCACTGAAGAGTTAATGAACACTACAAAAAATGGTAAAGCTTTATATATGCACTGTCTACCTGCAGATATTACTGACGTAAGCTGTAAAGAAGGTGAAGTCGCTGCTTCTGTATTTGATAGATATCGTGTTCCTCTGTATAAAGAAGCAAGCTACAAACCATATATAATTGCTGCTATGATATTTCTTAGCAAAATTAAAAATCCTTCTGGAAAATTAACAGAACTTCTGAATAGTAATAATAGTAGAATTAGATAAGCACTTTATTATACGCATAATCAGAAGAAAGAATAAGCGGTAATGTTATGAATATTTATGAAAAGATATTAGAGTTAAATGATAATGGCGTTCCCGGTGTGTTGGTAACAGTTATTGAAAAAGAAGGACATGGCCCTCAAGTTTCAGGTGCCAAAATGCTGGTAACTCAGAATAAAAAATATTTTGGAACTATAGGTGGCGGGGAATTAGAATTTATTGCACGAAAAGAAGCCGAAAAAATATTTGATACATGTAAAAACATGCATAAAAAATACATTCTTAACGAAAACGATAAAGTTGTCAATGCTGTTAAAACAAACATGGTTTGCGGTGGAGCTATAACTTTATTCTATGAATTCATAGGTTTTGCCCCAAAAGTTTTCATCTTTGGTGCCGGACATATAGGACAGGCTTTGGTTCAATATTTAAAGCCGCTTGGTTATAATTTGACTCTTTTTGACAGTAGAGAAGAATACCAAAATACAGCAGGTGATGTTCCTGTTCACATTATAGATGACTATGATAAATATTTAAGTGAAAATGATTTACCTGATGATAGTTATGTGATGATAATGACCCATTCTCATCAGATAGACTACGCTGTTCTAAAAAAAATATATGAATCTCAACATAACTTGAAGTATATTGGTTTAATTGCTTCAAAAAGAAAAGTTAAATTGATGATGGAGAAATTACAGGAAGATTTAAGTAATACACCAAATTTAGGTATACTTTATACTCCTATTGGTTTAAGTATTGGAGGCACCACTCCGCATGAAATCGCTTTATCCATTGCAGCGGAGGTTCAATCAGTAAAATATGATAAAAATATAAGGACTATTAAGTAGCAGAAAAAATATACATATAGCGAAATGTTTTTCGAAAAACATAAAAAATAGATGAGACTTAAATTTTGTGAATTAACCAAAAACAAAATACCTTCGGTATATATTAGGAGAGAGCGATGTCAGACAAATTTAAGCAAATTTCTATGAAGGAATTAACATCATGGATCTTTAGTGAGCTTCGGGATAAACAATCTATATTTGGTATCCCTGAAGAACTATTTTTTAAGCCTGGTGGAAAAGATGTTTTTAAACTTAAATTATATGGTCAGGATTTAGAAACCCCCTTTGGCGTTGCTGCCGGTCCACATTCACAAATGTCTCAGAATATAATAGTTTCATGGTTGTGTGGAGCAAGGTTTATTGAATTAAAGACTGTGCAAACTTTGGATGAACTTGATGTTTCCAAGCCATGCATTGATATGCTCGATGTAGGTTACAATGTTGAATGGTCTCAGGAGCTTAGACTTGAAGAATCTTTTGATGAATATCTAAGAGCATGGATATTAATCCATGTCCTTCACAAAAAACTTGGATTCCCAGGGAAAACTCCTGGAATGATTTTTAGTATAAGTGTCGGATATAACCTCGAAGGAATTCTAAAGCCCAATGTCCAGGAATTCCTGAGGAAAATGAGAAATGCCGGTGATCTTCTTGAAGTCTATAAAGACGTAGTAACAGAATTTTATCCCGAAATTAGGAGTCTTGATATACCATCTTCTCTTTCTAATAATATCACTCTCTCAACTATGCATGGCTGTCCTCCGGATGAAATTGGGAAAATTGCATCATACTTAATACAGGAAGCAGGCTTTAATACTAATGTAAAACTAAATCCTACACTTCTTGGTCCCGTCGAGTTAAGACGCATCTTAAATGAAGACCTGGGCTACAGAGAAATAACTGTACCTGATTTAGCATTTGAGCATGATTTAAAATACCCTGATGCTGTATTACTGCTTAAAGATCTAATTAAAAAGGCTGATGACAAAGGTGTAGTTTTTGGTGTAAAACTGTCCAATACACTTGAAGTTGAAAACCACCGTACAATTTTCGATAAAAAAGAGAAAATGATGTATCTTTCGGGCAGACCATTACATGCTCTAACAGTCAATCTTGCAAGTAAACTTGCTGTTGAATTTGACGGTCAACTCTTGATGTCTTTTGCTGGAGGAGCAGATTGTTTTAATGTTGCAGACTTGATTCGTTCAGGAATGAAAACCATTACTGTATCATCAGACATTCTTCGCCCGGGAGGTTATACAAGATTACTGCAGTATGTAAAGAACCTTGAAGATGCAATGAAATTATCTGATTCACATAGCATTTCAGAATTCATTTGCAAAACATCTGAAAAGAACCAACAGGAAGATAATGAGCAATATGTAAAATCTGCAGCTTTCTCAAATCTTAAAAAATATGCAGATTCTGTAATTAAGGATCCTCTTCTACTTAGAGATAGTTATGAGAGAAAAAGTACGAATACAAGCAGAAACCTTGAATTGTTTGATTGTATAAAAGCTCCATGTACAGATGAATGTCCTATAAGTCAGAATGTTCCCAAATATATCGAACAGCTTTCAGAGGGTAACATTAAAGCAGCAGCTGAGATAATTAGGCATGACAACGCAATACCAACTATTCTTGGCAGAGCCTGTAATCATCAATGTGAAACAACCTGTACAAGAACACACTACGATGAACCAATTGCCATAAGAGAATTAAAACGTTTTATTATCGATAATGAAAATAAAGTTGCTGGAGCCAATACATCAAAATCACTTAATATCAAAACAGCAATAATTGGCGGTGGTCCTGCCGGGCTGTCTATCGCTTATTTTTTAATTCAGGCAGGTTGTGAAGTTACCATTTATGAGGAACGTGAAAAAGCTGCCGGTATGGTGTCAAAAACTATCCCGGGATATAGAGCTACTGATCAATCAATTGCAAATGACATGAGTTTTATTGAAAACCTAGGTGTTAAATTTAAATATAACTGCAAGGTCGGTCGCGATATAACAATTCAGCAATTAAAAAATTCAAATAATTATGTAGTTGTTGCAGTAGGTGCTCAAAAAGGAATGCCGATAGGCATTGACAATGAAGACTCGAAAGGAGTTCTTGACGGAATTGAATTTCTACATTTAGCGAGAGCAGGTAAAGCAATAGAATTAGGAAAACATGTAGGTGTTATCGGTGCCGGAGATGTTGCTATGGATTGCGCAAGAGTTGCAAAGCGATTATCAAATGGCACTGTTTCTATAATTTATCGTCGTTCAATTGAACAAATGCCTGCTCATAAAGAAGAACTTGAAGGTCTAATTGCAGAAGGGATAGAAATCAAAGAACTTAGTGCCCCCAAAGCTGTCGTCATGGAAAACGGTAAAATTAAAGCGTTGAAATGCACAAAAATGAAATTGGGTGAAATGGACGACTCTGGCAGAAAACGCCCAATAGAAATTCCAAATTCAGATTTTGAAGTGCCACTAGATAATTTAATTACTGCCATTGGACAAATGCCTGATTTTGATTTTCTTAATGAGTTCCCTATAGCGTGTAACAGAAAAGGCTATATCGATGTTAATTCTGCAACAATGGAAACATCGGTTGCAAATATTTATGCACTGGGAGACGCTGTAGAAAAAGGTCCTCAGACAATAGTTAAAGCATGTGGAGACGGCAAGAAAGCAGCTAAAGATATCTTAGCTAAAAATGGGGTGAACTTTGAATTAGAAGCAGATTCTGTTGATAACACAGTTACAAAGAATGACTTCATCAAGAAACGTTCTGTTAGGGAATTCAGGGTAAACGTTCCCGAACTTAAACTTGAAGACAGAAATAATTTTAAAGAAATAGTTCAGACTTTACCTGCTAATGATGCAGAAAGAGAAGCAGCACGCTGTTTAAAATGTGATAAATATTGTGGAACATGTGTAAGTGTCTGTCCAAACAAGGCATTATTTACATACGAAATTAATCCTATTTCAATGAATATACCAAAACTAAACAGCAAAGAAACTGAACTGTTTGAATTGAAACAGAAATATCAGACAGCTGTTTTTACTTCTTTCTGCAATGAATGTGGTAATTGTTCTATCTTCTGCCCGACTGCCGGGAAACCTTATTCAGATAAAGTACGTTTTTATCATGATATCAGTGAATTTGAGGGTCAGTCAGATAATGCTTTTATGGTCTCGAATAAAAATAATTTCTGGTCTATAAAAGCTAAATTCAACGGTGATGTACATGAACTGCAAGAGGGAAAAGTTTTAGAGTGTTCAAATTCAAAAGTTAGCTTGAAGCTTGATAAAAACACTTTCAAACCACAAGATATTTCCATGAACAAGGCTGCTAATGAAGTCGTATCCTTAAAGAATTTTGCTGTTATGTATTCCCTGCTGAATGGGATAAAAAATTCTGTGCCGGAAATTCCGGTTTGTTAATTTGATAGAATTTAAAAATATATTGTTAATATATAGGGATTTGATATGAGAAAACTGCTTATAAAAAATGGAACAGTAGTTACATTGGGAGAAAATAACAGGATAATTCCAAATGGTTATATCTTGATAAAAGATAACATAATCGAAAACTTCGGTAAAGGGATGCCGACTGAAAAAATCACTTCTGATACTGAAGTAATTGATGCTGGCGGAAAACTTATAATGCCGGGATTTATTAATCAGCATATGCATTTTTATTCAACTTTTGCCAGAGGACTATGTCCAAAACAGCCTGCAGCAGCTAATTTTCAGGAAATTTTAGAGCGTTTATGGTGGCCTCTTGATAAAGCACTGAATGAAAATGATATTTATTACAGTACAATTGTTCCGGTGATTAACGGCATTAAAAAAGGTGTTACTACATTTTTTGATCACCATGAAAGTCAGAATTGTCAGTTGGGTTCTCTTGATGTTATAGAGAAGGCGCTTAGAGAAGCTAACGTTAGAGGAAATCTTTCCATGGGTTCTTCTGATAGATATGGCAGAGGCAAAGAGGGGGTAGATGAAAATATCCGCTTTGCAAACAAAATAATAAAATGTATTAATGCTGGAGATGACCTTATTAGTTCTATGTTTGGTTTTCATGCAATGTTTACTGTTGATGACGACACATTGTACGCATCGGCCGAAGCAGCAAAAAACCTGAATTCGGGTTTTCATGTACATGTAGCAGAAGGAGACGTTGACAATAAAGTTAACCTGAAAAAATACAATAAAACTGCAATTCAGCGTTTGTATGACTCTGGCTGTCTTGGAGAAAAAACTACAGCTATTCACTGCATTTATCTTTCAGATAAAGAAATGGAGTTAATTAAAGATACTAATACTCCTGTTGTTCATATTCCTCAGTCAAATATGAATAATGCTGTAGGAGTTGCACCGGTTTTAGAAATGCTGAATAAAGGGATTACAGTAGGACTGGGCACAGATGGAATGAGCCCCGGAGTTCTTGATGATGTGAGAGTGGCAAACATTCTACATAAGCTTAACAGTAATGACCCAAGGGTTTTCTTTGCTGAATCATGTAAACTTCTTTTGGAAAATAATAGTAAAATTGCATCCAGACATTTTTCAAAGAAAATTGGAGTTATAGAAAAAGGTTCTTTTGCTGATGTAATAGTCGTCAGTTATGATCCTCCTACTCCGCTAAATGAGAATACATTTCTTGGTCATTTTCTTTTTGGTATATGTGAGGCTACGGTTGATTCAACTATTGTTAATGGAAAAGTTTTAATGAAAAACGGATGTCTTTTAGGAATAGATGAGGCTGCTATTAATGCCAAAAGTAGAGAACAGTCTGCTGATTTTTGGAAAAGATTTTAAAGATTATTTTTACCACGGAAGACCCGGAAAGAACGGAAAACTCTTTGGTATAGATTTGGTGGTATAAGCAGAGAATAAACTAATTTTCCGAGTTTTCAGTGCATTCAGTGGTTAAAAAAATATAGACCACGGAAGACCCGGAAAGAACGGAAAACTCTTTGGTATAGATTT
>CAZVCD010000025.1:11744-21481 GCA_964625675.1 uncultured Victivallales bacterium
AAAATATAGACCACGGAAGACCCGGAAAGAACGGAAAACTCTTTGGTATAGATTTAGTGGTATAAGCAGAGAATAAACTAATTTTCAGAGTATTCTGTGTGTTCAGTGGTTAAAAAAATATAGACCACGTAAGACTCGGAAAGAACGGAAAGCTTTTTTGGTATAACTTTGGACGAATAAAGTAAAAATAACTAATTTTCCGAGTTTTCCGTATGTTCAGTGGTCAAAAAAGAATATTTACAATATTTAAATAAAGGTGGTAGAAAATGAAAATCATTGATTTTATTAAGCCGAAAACAATTGAAAAAACCTGCTCTCTTCTAGATCAACTGGGATCAGATGCTGTTGTTACTGCAGGTGGAACCGCATTTCAGTTTCATAAAAAAGATACAGAAAAAACAGCTGTAGATATTAATTCCCTGGACCTGGATGGTATAGAAGTCAGAGATAATGAGTTTTGCATTGGTGCATTAACAAAAATTTCTGAAATGCGAAGTTTTTCAAAGAGTGGCTGGGTGCTTAATGAAGTAGCCAAGAAATTTTCTACTCAGCAAATTAGAAA
This sequence comes from uncultured Victivallales bacterium, assembly GCA_964625675.1. Lineage (GTDB taxonomy): Bacteria > Verrucomicrobiota > Lentisphaeria > Victivallales > GWF2-38-69. The sequence continues at coordinate 12,307 of CAZVCD010000025.1, forward strand.
CATGTCTACTCTTGGTGGAAATATTGCTCAGATATTTCCATGGTCTGATTTTCCAGTTGCTTTACTTGTCCTTGATGCTGAAATTAACACTGTCAACAGCAAAGGAAGTAAAACCTATAGTGCCGTTGACTTTTTTAAACAACAACCAACAGGGATTCTTAAAAATAAAACTTTAATTACAGATATATGCGTATCTAAGGTGTTAAAATCTTCTGGTTTTGGTTATCACAAGGAAGTTCGCACTTCAGGCGGATTTAGCACTTTAACTATTGCAGCAAATATAGAAATAAAAAATAACACAATATCCGAAGTTAGACTTGCAGCAGGTGCTGCTTTAGGTCTTCCCAAAAGATTAACTGCAATTGAAAATGCATTGAAGGGACAAAATGTAGATAGTTTTTTATTTGACAAAATAGTTCCTCCTTTAGCACAAAATATAAAATGGATGGCAAAAGAAGGTGCATCAAAAGAGTATGCCGGGAATTTAGCCAAAACTATCATTATTGATGTACTTGATGAAGCCCTTAAAGAAGCTACTGGAGAGGTGAAGTAATGAAAACTATTACATTTAATATAAATGGCATAAAAAGAGAGTTTGTCCTAGACAGTGCTGATGAAAAACTTCTTGACCTTTTACGTCGTCATGGATATAAAGGTGCTAAATGGGGCTGCGGTGATGGATCATGCGGTGCCTGTACTGTTATTATGAATGGCAAAACTGTAACATCCTGTATTACTTATGCATTTTTAGCAGATGGAAAAGATGTTTGGACTATTGAAGGCCTGGGAACACTTGATTCACCGCATCCAATACAGGAAGCATTGGTTAATGAGGGTGCTGTTCAGTGTGGATTCTGCATTCCTGGTATAGTTTTATCTGCTAAAGCTATGCTTGATGAAAACCCAACACCGGACGATGATACAATTAAAGAATATTTGGATGGCAATCTCTGCAGATGTACAGGTTATGAAAAAATATACACTGCTTTGCAAAAAGTTGTTTCAAAAAATGTTGAGGAGGTATAAAATGAATAATAATTTAAAGTCTGAAAAACTTTCTGTAGCATCCCCATCAGAACAACAAAGCAACTCTGCCGGTAGGCAGAAACAGGAAGGCCTTGGGCCTTTTAAAGTTGTAAATAAGTCTGTTAGAAAAATTGATGCATTATATCTTTCTCAGGGAAAACCTTCATATGTAGAAGATTTAGTTCCTGAAAATGCTCTGCATGTAAAAATGCTGTGGAGTCCTCATCCACATGCAATAATTAAATCTATTGATATATCAGAAGCAGAAAAGATACCTGGTGTAAAAGGTATTCTTTTTCATGGTAATGTTCCAAGAATACCCCATTGCACAGCAGGGCAGGGATACCCTGAACCGTCTCCTTATGATACTTTTATGTTTGATAAAAAAGTACGTTTTGTTGGAGATAGAGTTGCTGCTGTCGCTGCAATTTCTCCCCAAATAGCTGAACTTGCGGTTGAGGCTATTAAGGTTGAATATGAACTTTTGGAACCAGTATTATCTATTGACGATGCTATAAAAGAAAATTCTCCTATTATTCATGATGAGAAAGAAGCTTATGTTCCGATACCAATTCCTTTTGAACCTGAAAAAAACATAGCAGCTAGAGTCGGTATGAAATCTGGAGATTTTAAGCAGGGACTTAAAGATGCCGATTATACTTTTGACAAGGTTTTTGAAACTGGATATGCACAGCATACGCCTATTGAAACTTATGTTTCTTTAGCGCACATAGATAATTATGGACGTATTGTTATAACAACAAGTACACAGGTACCTTTCCACTGTAGAAGGCTGGTTGCTCAAACGTTAGATATTCCAGTTAAGAAAATAAGAGTTATTAAACCTCGTATTGGAGGAGGTTTTGGTTCTAAACAGGAAATGCTTCTTGAAGATGTTGTTGCGATGTTTGCAATGCGTACAGGAAGCCCCGTCTTTTTCAGGTTATCAAGAAAAGAAAATTTTATGTACGGACGTACACGTCATCCTATAAGATTCAGAATGCAGTATGGTGTTAAAAATAATGGAGAAATTACTGCTTTGGGGATGGATGCTATAAATAATACTGGAGCTTATGGTGGACATGGTTTGACTGTTATGAGCTGCTGTGGAAGTAAAGTGTTTCCTCTTTATCATGTTGAGAATATTCATTTTGATGCAAAAGCAGTTTATACAAATCTACCTGTAGGAGGAGCCTATAGAGGATTTGGCGCAACACAGGCATTTTTTGCTGTAGAATCAATGATGGATATGATGGCAGATGCAATAGGCATGAACCCTCTCGAGTTTAGAAGTATGAATCATATTAGAAGCGGTGAAAGCCATCCTGCTTTTGCAGCCTTAGGTGAAGGAAAAGATGGTACGGCTATGACTGTTGGGAGCTGTGGTCTTGCAGAATGTATAGAAAAAGGTGCTAAGGAAATCGGATGGGATAGAAGAACAAGTCATAAAGAGAAAACAGGCCGTTTCCGTAGAGGGATTGGAATGTGTTGTCTGATGCAGGGATCAAGTGTACCTGAAATAGATATGGGCGCCGCCTCAATTAAAATGAATGAAGACGGTTCTTTTAATTTACTTGTTGGTGCGACAGATCTGGGTACTGGTAGTGATACTATCTTAGGTCAAATTGCCGCAGAAGAACTTGAAACTACCATTGAACAAATGCTGGTCTATTCTTCTGATACAGATATGACTCCTTTTGATGTTGGTGCTTATGCATCAAGTACAACATACCTAAGTGGTGAAGCTGTTAGAAAAACAGCTGCTAAAGTAAAACAGCAAATACTTAAAGTTGCAGCTGAAATGCTTGATAAAAAGATTGAAGATCTTGAAGTTATAGATGCTAAAGTTTATGTCAAAGGCACAGAAGAGCATGTAACATATTCTGCAATATCATATTATTCATTATATGAAAATAACCAGTTCCAAATTCATGCTGTAGAATCACATATAACACATAAATCACCTCCTCCATTTTCAGCACATTTCGTAGAGATTGAGGCTGACATGGAAACAGGCGGCATTAAAATTATAAAATATGTTGCTGCTGTAGATTGTGGTACAGCAATAAATCCAGCCCTTGCTGAAGGTCAGGTTGAAGGTGCTGTATTGAATGGATTGAGCTATGCCCTTACAGAGGAATATCGTTTTAATGAAAATGGTAAAATGATGAACCCATCATTTAAGGGATATAATATATTTTCATTAAGAGATAAACCTGAACTAAAAACCATTTTAGTTCCTAGTTATGAAGAAACGGGACCGTTCGGAGCTAAAAGTGTTTCCGAAATTCCAATTAATGGACCAATGCCCGGAATTGCTAATGCTTTTTTCAACGCAACTGGTGTTAGGCTTTTTAAAGCACCTTTCACAAAGGATCGTGTATGGAGAGCAATACAGCAGTCTAAAAAATTATAGGTTTTTAATTGAGGTAATCAGATGAAAAAATTAATAGTAATAGCGATTGGTGGTAATTCTCTGATAGCAGATAAGTCACACCAATCAGTTGAAGACCAATATCAGGCAGTTTGTGAAACTACCGGGTATATTGTCGACTTATGCGAAGAAGGGTACAGAGTTGTTATTACTCATGGAAATGGCCCTCAGGTAGGTTTTATCTTAAGAAGATCCGAAATAGCAGCAGCAACAGAACATTTGCATCCGGTGCCGCTTGTAAGCTGCGGTGCTGATACTCAGGGAGCAATTGGCTACCAGATCCAACAGGCTATGGATAATGAATTCAGTGCCAGGAACTTGATGAATTCAGATTCTCCTGAACAATTTCAACCTGCTGTAACTGTAATTACACAGGTTGAGGTAGATAAAGATGATGCAGCTTTTGCCAATCCGACAAAACCGATTGGTTCATTTTTTAGTGAAGAAGATTACCAAAAAATAAAAAAACATCACCCTAACTGGAAAATGATAAGTGATGCAGGTAGAGGTTACAGGCGTGTTGTTGCTTCTCCAAAACCAGTAAGAATACTGGAACTGAATGTTATAAAAAAACTTTTAGCTTCTGATTTTTGTGTGATAGCTGTTGGCGGAGGAGGAATTCCTGTAATAAAAGATTCTAACAGTAATTTCTCTGGAATTGATGCTGTGATTGATAAGGATTTTGCAACAAGCCTTTTGGCTTCGCAGCTAAATGCAGATTTATTGATTATCTCTACTGCAGTAGAACAGGTTTGTTTAAATTTTGGGAAACCTAATCAGAAATCTTTAGATGTGATCACTTTAGCAGAAACAAAAAAATACATTAAAGAAGGACATTTTGCGCCGGGAAGTATGCTCCCCAAAATCCAGGCAGCTGTTGAATTTATTGAAAATGGCGGTAAGGAAGTTCTAATTACATCACCTGAATTTTTAGGAAAAGCAGTAAAAGGGGAAACTGGTACTCATATTGTTTCATGACAAGCTGAATTATATGGACTAATATAGAAAATAATATAATTATTTTTAAACCTATTTTTGTAAATTATGGAAATGGCTTTTGCCATAATTTGTTATCAAAGGAGTGAACTGTGATTAAATGCATTGTAAATGATAAATTGATAGAAGCATCTCTTCCACCTGGGGCAGTTACGCTGGACTTAATTAGGGAAGAATTAAAGATGACTGGTACAAAAGAAGGATGTCGTGAAGGTGAATGTGGTGCTTGTACTATTCTTCTTGGGGAATTGGCAGAAGACGGATCAATGAAGTATAAGGCATGTGCTTCCTGTCTACTTCCTATAGGTGAAATAAAAAATAAACATGTAGTTACTGTTGAAGGGCTTAATTTAGAAAATTTAAATACTGTTCAGCAGGCTATATTTGATAACAATGCTTCTCAGTGCGGTTTCTGTACTCCCGGTATCATTCTTTCGCTAACAGGCTTTCTTTTGTCAAGTAAAGATTTTAACTATGATGATGCGATTACAGCTTTAGATGGGAATATTTGTCGATGCACAGGTTATGTGCCTATTAGAAATGCAGCTAAAGCATTAAGTGATATGTTTGCCTGCAAAGGAATTACTGCGGGGTTAAGAACTGAACAGCTAGTTGAATCTTTTGTTTTACCAAAATATTTTTTGAATATCCATAAAAGATTGGCGAAATTGAAGGAAGATATTTCAAAAAAACCAACTTTGAAAAATAAGATACTTGTTGCTGGTGGGACAGATCTATTTGTGCAAAGGCCTGATGTTTTGTTCGATAGTGATTTAGATTTCATTTCTGAACATCCAGAACTATGCAAAATAGAAGAAAAAGATGATATTGTAACTGTTGGAGCCGGTATAACTACCGAAGAATTTAGAAATTCAGATATTATTAATAAGCACTTTCCGGCAATGAAAGAAGACCTTTTATTAGTTTCCTCTACAATCATGAGAAACAAAGCCACTATTGCTGGAAATATTGTGAACGCATCCCCTATTGGAGATTTGACTATTATTTTATTGGTTTTTGATGCTGTTTTAATTATAATCAATAATAAAAAAAGAAGAACTGTTGCATTAAGTGATTTTTATCATGGATACAAAAAAATAGATTTGAAAGAAAATGAATATATAGAAAATATTCAAATACCTCTACCAGTAAAAAATAGTATATTTAATTTTGAAAAGGTTTCTAACAGAAAACACCTTGATATAGCTGCATGTAATTCGGGTATCTACATGAAAGTGAATAATAATATCATAGAGAGAATAAATATTTCTGCCGGAGGAGTTGCACCGATACCCCTCCTTCTGAAAAAAACTTCTGAGTTTTTAAAAGGGAAAAAAGTATCAAACAAGGTTATCAGAGAGGCGGGTAAAATTCTTTTTAAAGAAGTAGCGCCTATAGATGATATTCGTGGGAGCGCTAAGTATAAAAAACTATTATTGAAACAACTATTATTTGCTCACTTTATAGAAAGCTTCCCGAAACTGGTTGACTTAAAGGAGGTTGTAAAATGAAGAATACTGATATAAAATTGCATGTTCGCGGGAAATCGATTTTTATTGATGATTTTAGAGCGCCGGAACGCCTTCTTTATGGTGCTATATTTATGTCTCCTGTAGCAAAGGGTAAAATTAAAAAACTGGATGTAACTAAAGCCCAAAGCGCAGATGGTGTTATTGCTGTTTTTACTGCTGCAGATATTCCCGGTGTTAATCAGATAGGACATATTATAAAAGATCAGCATCTACTAGCTGAAGGTTGTGTTGAGTATATCGGGCAGCCAATTGCCTTAGTTGTAGCAGTAACAAAGAGAAAAGCTATTGCGGCATTTAAATTTATTGAGCTGGAAATAGAAAAACTGGAACCAATTACTGATCCAAGAGAAGCATATGCCAAAGGTGAATTAATTCAACCTGAAAGAGTAATGCTGTATGGCAGCACTGAAGATGTTTGGAGTAAATGTGAAACTATTGTTGAAGGAAGAGTTGAGTCCGGAGGACAGGAACATTTCTATTTAGAAACGCAGGGAGCATTATCTGTACCACTTGAAGGTGACAAAATAAGAGTATATGCCGGCAGCCAGTCTCCGGGAGGGTTCCATCATACAGTGGCTGAAGTTTTGGGTATGCCTATGCATATGGTGGAAATTGATATTAGGCGTCTAGGTGGTGCTTTTGGCGGAAAAGAATCCTGTGCTATTTGGGCTGCTTTATCTGCTATGGCGGCTAAACGGTTAAACAGGGCGGTTAAGGTATTACTCGATAGAGTTGAAGATATTGCAACTAGCCCAAAACGTCATCCGTTTTCCAGTGATTATAAACTGGGCTTGGACAGATATGGAAAAATATTGGCTTACGAAGTAAAAATGTTTCAAAATGCTGGTGCTTTTGCAGATATTTCACTGCCGGTATTAGAACGGGCATTCCTGCATGCTGTTAGTACGTACAGAGTTCCAAATACCAAAATAACTGTTGCATCTTGTAGGACAAATATTGTCCCTAACGGTGCTTTTCGTGGGTTTGGTGTACCTCAGGCTGTCTTTGTAATCGAATCTGCTATTTACAAGGCCGCATCTGTGTTGAAGGTTAATCCTTCTATTTTACAAAAGAAGAATCTTCTTGTTGAAAATGATCAACTTCCTTTTGAAATGAGAACTGAAAACTGTAATGCGGTACGCTGCTGGGACGAATTAGACAAAAAATACGATATCAATAAACGTATTAATTTGATAGAAGATTACAATAGAGAGAATACAACTACTAAAAAAGGTATTGCGGTTCAGCCAGTCTGTTTTGGTGTTTCCTTTACTCAAACAGCCTTAAATCAGGCGGGGGCTCTTGTTCATGTTTATATCGATGGAAGTGTTGGTGTTAGTACTGGTGCCGTTGAAATGGGACAGGGGGTTAACATGAAAATTCTTCAAATTGTTGCGAGAGAATTTTCTGTTGATACCAGTCGGATTAGAGTTGAAACAACAAATACTACCAGGGTTGCAAACGCATCTCCTACAGCTGCCAGTACTGGTGCTGATTTAAATGGTATGGCTGCTAAAATGGCTGCTTATGAGATTCTGGTGCGTTTGAAAAAAGTTGCCGCCGGCATATTAAAGTCAAATAATATTAAAGATATAAAATTTATAAATGAAAAAGTTTTTTTAAGAGGATATGAAACGGATATTACCTGGGAAAGCCTGATAAATTCCGCATATTGGGCTAAAACAGATTTATCATCTCATGCCTTTTATGCAACTCCAATTTTGCATTTTGACAGGGTTAAAGAAAAAGGACATCCATTTGCATATCACAGCTATGGAACATCAATTACTGAACTTACTTTGGACTGTATTAGAGGAACATACCAGATAGATTCAGTTAAAGTTATTCATGATGTAGGGAAAAGCCTCAATTTTGATATTGATAAAGGGCAGTTTGAAGGTGGTATACTCCAGGGACTTGGCTGGGCTACGATTGAACATTTGGTTTTCGCTGATAACGGTACTTTACTTTCCTCTACAAATTCGTATAAAATACCTGATATTAAATTTGGACCGAAAGAGTTTAATATAGATTTCCTCGAAAAAGCGAAAAATGCATATGGTGTATGCAATTCTAAAGCAGTAGGGGAACCGCCTTTTATTCATGGAATCGGAGCATATTTTGCCTTATTGAATGCATTAAAAGCTGCAAGACCTAATAAGGATGTAATGCCTTCTTTACCTATTACTCCTGAAAAGGCATTTATGTATATATACGCCTAACAATTAATAATTAACAATGATACATTCTAAAAAATAGAGGAACTATCAATGAGAGTTGCTGAACACATTTCAAGCAGGACCAAGCCTATTATTTCATTAGAATTTTCAAGGCCTGCAAGTGAAAAGGCTGTGGTCAATTTAGATAAAGCTATTGTGAAGTTAAAAGACCTGAAACCGGATTACGTGTCTGTAACATTTGGAGCAGGGGGATCAAATCATGAAGGTTCAGTAGATCTTTTAAAAAAACTAAAAGATGAACATAATTTTAAAACTGTTGCATATATAGCTGGAGTAGGAATAGGAAAGGAAAAGCTTACAGAAGTACTTGATCAGTTTAAAGAACTTGATATAAAGACAGTTTTTGCAATTCGGGGAGATGCTCCAACCTGGGACGAAAATTACACACCTCACCTGGAATCTTTTAATTATGCTTCAGAACTAATAGAATTCATTAAAGAAAAATACGATTTTTGCATTGGCGCTGCAGCTTATCCGGAAGGTCATATAGAGTCAGAAAATATAGATAAAAATATTGAATATTTAAAATTAAAGATAAGTAATGGAGCTGAATATATTATAGCACAGTACTTTTATGACAATAAATATTTCTTAGAATTTGTAGATAAATGCAGAAATGCCGGAATTACTGTTCCAATTATACCTGGCATTATGCCGATTTATACTGAGAAACTTATGAATAATCTTGCAAGGGTCTGCGGGACTACGATAACAGATAAAATCAAAAATGATCTTGCTAAGTTACCAAAAGATGATAATAAAGCTGTAGCAGCATATGGAACAAAGCTAGCACTTGAACAGTGTCGGGATTTACTAGAAAAAGGTGTGGACGGATTACATTTCTATACTATGAACAGGGCAAACACGGTTGTAGCTGTTGTAAATTCGTTAAAATGTAATGCCCCCGTTTTCTTGGACAGGTAGTATAAGTGTATGATTGCCTGAAT
>CAZVCD010000026.1:0-21372 GCA_964625675.1 uncultured Victivallales bacterium
AGTTACCGGGGGCGGAGGATTTCTAGGTTCACATCTGTGTGAAAAATTATTAACCAAAGGTTATGATGTAATATGTGCTGATAATTTTTTCACAGGAAATAAAGATAATATAAGACATTTATTGAATAATCCTAATTTCGAACTTATCAGACACGATATTACCTGGCCTCTATACGTAGAAGTTGATATGATATATAATTTGGCATGCCCAGCTTCTCCAATTCACTATCAGCATGATCCGGTTCAGACAACAAAAACAAGCGTAATGGGCGCAATTAATATGCTTGGCCTTGCAAAGCGGCTAAATATTCCGATTTTACAGGCATCTACATCTGAAATTTATGGTGATCCAGAAGTTCATCCTCAACCAGAAGAATACTGGGGAAATGTTAATACTATTGGACCAAGAAGCTGTTATGACGAGGGTAAACGTTGCGCTGAAACGCTCTTTTATGACTATAGACACCAGCTTGGAACTAACACAAAAATAATAAGAATATTTAATACATACGGACCAAGAATGTCTCCACATGATGGCCGTGTCGTCAGCAATTTTATTGTACAGGCACTAAATAATAATGATATTACTATTTATGGTGAAGGCAATCAGACACGCAGCTTCTGTTACGTTGATGATCTGATTAATGGTATGATAAAAATGATGGAAACTCCCGCAAACGTTTTTGGTCCAGTTAACCTTGGTAATCCGATTGAGTTTACAATCAAAGAACTAGCGGAAATGGTGATAAAACAGACTAACTCAAAGTCCAAGTTGGCATATAAAAAGCTACCTAAAGATGATCCGTCAAGAAGAAGACCTAATATTTCAAAAGCAAAAAAACTTTTAAGCTGGGAACCTACTGTCGATCTAGCTAACGGACTACAGAAAACTATTCAATATTTTTCAAATATTTGAGGGTAAGCATATTATTTTTTGATAGTATTTAAAATCAAAAAGTCGAATTCAATTTACCCGTTTATTAGGTTTTTTTGATTTTATTCAGCCACAGAAAAACTATCAGTAAAAATACCTTTTGGTATGCCGTCTTTTGTATGGCCTAAACGAATATTATTAAAATCTACTTTTGTTCTCCAGCCAGGACCATATAAATCAAATCCACTTGGTGAGCCCAGGTTCCCCTGAGTTTCAAAAGAAGAAACAACTACATTTCGATATGGTATTTCTTGATTTGCTTTAAACCATTCAACCTTTATTGGATAAAAATATTTGGAACTAATATACACTTTAACGAATTCTTTTGTTTTAGGATTAACTAATCCAAGAACACGACAGTTCAATCCTTTAACAGATTCATTGTTAAATTCTTTTTCCAAGTCCCAGTAGAGAAAAGTCATTGTTAAATCTTCAGGTCGTAAACCAAACTCACCTAAAAGAGATATCTCGTTGTCTTGATCTTCAGAAGCAATAATGGAAGTAGGCTGACCATTGTACGGTTGCCCTACCGTATAGGATTCTGATAACCCTCCTTTTGCATCTGATATTGTAATTTTAGATAAGATTCTACTGCTGGTAAAGCGCATACCTACTTTTATATTTGCTTTATATATAGAGGAGGCTCCTCTACGTTTATTAGAAACATTACCAATTAAAATTGCCCATGTTTTTTCAGGACGAGCATTACGGGCTATATTGAGAAATTCCTTGGTGATGTATTTTTCATTGACACTTGCTGTAACTGGTAGAATAAATGAAAAAATAAAACAGAATAAAACAGAATAAAAACTATTTTTACACATAGCACAATCAATTCCTTATTATAAAAAAGTTAAAAAAAAGAGCCAGTAACTGTTCACTGCTTTGGGATGTATAGTATTTGTCCGATTCTTATAAAGTCATTATTTAATTTATTTGCTTTTCGAATAGAAGAGACACTAACGTTATATGCTTTTGCTATTGCACTTAATGTCGCACCGGACTGGACTTTATATTCAACGAATTCTCCAGTGCCTGAGGGACCTTCATTTCTTGTTTTATTGGCATTTGTTTTATTGGCATTATTTAATGTCGTGTTAATAGCTTTTGTAGTTTCGTTAGCAACTTTATCTATAATATTATCTAGGGATTTTTGCACTTGCTTTCTATCTGCGGACAATTGATGCTTTACTGTAGCTATTTCCCGTTTCAGGTGTAGATTGTTCTGTTTTTCAGTTGCTAGGGATTGTTTCATTTGTTTTATCTGTTGTGTCAAAACAGCATAGTTATCCATTAGGTATTTCACTCTTGACGACAATACTGTAAGCTGTTTTTCATTCTCACGTAACAATGTTAACGTTTGTACCTGATATTGCCTAGAGTTATTACTATAATTTGCGGCCGACATAGTAATTATGGGAAGAATTATAGCCAGGCCTATAATTAAGAAATACTTATATAATAATTTCATTTTTGAAGCTCTCTTTGTATACTCAAATCGTTTCACGTTTAGATGCTGGATTGCATAAAAATATACGTTGATTTTCAGTTAGAGGCAACTACTATTCAGAATATTGTTTAAGGATATACATCTTTTTGAAGTTTTATCTGAAAAACAAATCTGAAACATGAAACATTTTTAGTTATACTTTTGGAATATTAAGGTCAGATCCCGGCGTAATGGCCCCTCCGCTTATTATTAATCTCATGGCTTCGGCAACAGATACTTCAAGATAGGTCAAGTCAGCTTTTGGGATTAATAGGAAATAACCACTTGTAGGATTAGGCGTAAGCGGCAGAAAAACACTAATAAGCTCTTTCTTATCTGTATTACCAGTTTCCCATAGATTATCTTCATTTGTAACAAACCCTACAGAGTAGATGCCTTTTTTGGGGAATTCAAAAAGTACAACTTTTCTAAACATACCGTTTTTTTGGTTTCTAATCGCATCCCCAATATTTTTTATCGTAGAGTAAACACTATTAAACATTGGGACTTTCATCAAAAACCATTCGGCAAAGGTTATAATTTTTCTCCCAAGTGTATTTCTTGTTAGAATACCAATAAAAAATACTATTAGAAGTATTAGTATTAGGGAGATAATTTTAATTAGTTCGCTGAATGGCAGGTGATTAGCCAATTCCTTTACCCATGGAATATGTATAAACAGAGCTATAGACCATGAAGTTAATTTCTCATAAATAAATATTATGATAATTACGGAAATCAGCAGTGGTATGGTTACGAATAGTCCCGCAATAATGTTGTTACGTATATAATTGAACATAATAATTTAATTTTTTGATTAATCTATGCGACCAATGACTTTCAGTTGTAAGGTTAGCACTCTGCGTTTATCTGCTTTCAGAACTTTTATATTAAGGTAATTATCAATAGTGGTTTCAAGTCCCGGTTCAGGTATTTGTCCGAGCCGACTACATAAAAATCCTCCAATAGTATCTACATCTTCATCTTCAGGAAGTTTTATTTTAAGAATCTCATTTACCTCATCAACCAGAGTTCTTGCATCCATTATGACTGAGCCGTCATCTGTAAAATGAAGAGTTGACTCCTCTACTGTTTCATGTTCATCATGTATTTCCCCAACTATTTCTTCCAGTATATCTTCAAGCGTAACTATACCAGCAGTTCCACCATATTCATCTATAATGACAGAAAAATGGTTGTGGGACCCTTTTAAATCGTCTAATAAATCACCAATTTCTTTGGTTTCCGGCACAAAAATAGGCTTATGAGAAAGCTCTGACAGAGTTTTTCCAGCAATGCTTTCAGTATTTAGAAATTTTCTAGCGAGAATTATGCCGGTAATTTCATCTATTGTTTTTAGATATACCGGTATTCTGCTGTGTCCACTTTCTATAAAAAGCCTTACTGCTTCTTCTATTGATGCTGTCGAAGGGATTGCAATAACATCCACCCGAGGAGTCATTATTTCCTTAACATCAGTATCATTTAGTTCAAAAATACCTTTTATCATCTGTTTTTCTTCTTCTTCAAGAGAGTTGTCATCAAATCCTGAAGTAGAATCATTTTCCAAGAGGGATAGTATTTCATCTTCTGTTGTAGTAATGTCGTCTTCTTCAATGTTCTGAGAACGCTGTACTTTCTGTTTGATAAAGTTGATAAAAAGAACAAATGGATATAAAAGAGTGTAATGAAGCAGACTGATTAATGGCATTGTTGCTTTTAATGTTTGAATATCATATTTGACAACGAAAATCCTAGTAATGATTTCAGCCAAAATCACAAGAAAAACTGTTATCATCGCTGCAATCAAAATGTGCGGAATGACACACTTAAAAGAGAACGAACTCAAATTACATGAGAAGTATTTATAGAATATAGTGTTATGAGAAATATCAAAAATCAGTGATGCTAAAACTGCAATATTAAAAAAAAGTATAATTTTATATACTACTTGATAAGCAGCCTTCTTTTCAAACCATTTCTCTACTTTTTTGGCAAGAACGCTATCCTCATTTTCTAATTTTCGTATGCGTCCTCTGGTTAATTGAGAAAATGCTTCCCAACCTGCAATAAACCATAAGAAAGTTATTAAAAAAAATATTAAAATTTCGAAAATCATAATTGTTCCTGAACATTATTACACTGAAGTAATATATTATTTGGGTTTGTAGAATAAAATTTTGAACTCAAACTTATTACCGATAGCTACTTTTACAACCTCTCCGGCATATTTCTTTGAAAAATAGAATCAAATGAAAATTCAGTTTGAATCTTTTTAATAATTTCTCTTTCCTTTCTTCTCATCTTAGTCCGTTCTTTTGCAGCTAAATCATTTTCTCCTGCAACGTGAAGAATCCCATGAACTAAATATAATACCATCTCATAAGCAAAAGAAGAGTGTTTTCTTCTGGAAGCTGCTGAAACAGCCATACCTGGATGAATAATCAATTCTGCCGCAATATCATTGTTTTGAAGTTGATATCCATCTCTGTAATCAAAAGATATCACATCGGTTAAACCAGTATGATTTACAAACTGTTTGTTTATTCGCATAATAGTTTTAGGACCAACAAAACTAATGGAAATAATTTGATTCTGTTCCAGATTTAGTCTAGCTAGTTCTACTATTCTTTCCATTAGCATTCGGAATTTTTTCCCCGCTATTTTTAGCATTTTCCTTTGCTGCGTAGAATAGATCACCTTCATCATTATTTTCCTCTTCAACAGGGTAGTTAATACGCGTATGCAACATTGAGTTTAATGTTTTTATAAAACTCTTTTTAGCAACTGCAAGTTCTCTAAAGGAGAAATCAGCATTATCCAGCTGTCTTTCACGAACTCTTTTCCTGATGATCTCCCAAACAAGAGCTTCGACTTTAGAAGGAGTAGGTTTCACTAATGATCTTGATGCAGCCTCACATGCGTCTGCAAGGCTGACAAGTACAATCTCTTTCTCATGTGGTTTAGGTCCGGGATAACGGTATTCACTCTCAGTTATATCTCTTGTTTTATTATTATTTTCATCTATGGCTCTCCTATAAAAATAATAAACAAGATCAGTACCATGATGCTGCTGGATTGCATCACGTATCAGGCTGCTTAGTTTATATTTAATAGCAAGATTAACTCCCTCTTTTACATGATTCATTATAATCATACAACTCATTCCGGGGCGAAGTAAGACATGCCTGTTTTTGGTGCCAATATTGTTTTCTGAAAAATATTCAGGCTTAGCAAGTTTTCCTATGTCATGAAAGAGGGCACAAACCCTGGCTTTGATAGGATTTGCACCAATATCGCTTGCCGCCTGTTCTGCAAGTGTAGCAACCACAAGACAGTGATGATACGTACCTGGAGCTTCTAGCTGCATCCTTTTTAAAAGGGGATGATTATAGTCACATAAACTTAAAAGGCTCATATCCGTATTAATTTGAAAAAGTGATTCAAGTGAAAAAAGGATTGCTAAAGATATAACAGCAGTCACTAAACCGTTTAAAAGACTTAAACCCGTCACCAAGGGAATCATATTGGGATTTTGAATTATAAACTTAAGCTGTCCAGAAAATTCTATAGCAATAAAGACTATGGAAACAGATAATACAGCCCTTATGAAATACTCTTTATAATTTTTTGATTTATATACAAAATAAGCAGAAATACAGCCAACTCCCATGCCAAGAATAACAACAAAATAACTATCGACTTTTATCGCTGCAATTAAAGAAACCAGTAAAGTGGCAAATGTGGCTGCACGCATACCAATAAGAACGGAGAGTAAAATTGATGTTAGCCCTAATGGAATTAGGCATGTTTTTAGATTTACTGGTAAATTATATTCTGCTGCCAGCACATAAAAAATTTTATCTGCAAACATAATGCATAAAACTGTAATAATGATAACAGCTGCAATAGTAGCCATTTTTTGATTACTCTGAAGGATTCGGGGATGTAGGTTATAAAAATATATGCCTATAATAATGACAAGAATCAAACTCATTATTATGTTGTAGGAAAGGTTTTCCCAGAAATATGTATAACGATTTTGCTTATCTTTTTCGATTTCAAATGCTTTAAATTTTTCCAAAATAGAAGGAGTAACTTTTTCTCCTTTTTTTAGTATTATATCTCCTTTATAGACTTCATTGAATACATCGTTTTCAGTGGACTTATTGATAAAACTTCGTTCATCCTCTGTCAGTTTTTTATTATATTGAAGATTTTTATTCAAAAATTGCAATGAAAATTCATATAATGCTTTTCGCAACAAACGCCTATTTTGCGGTGAGTAGTCTAATGCCACTTCATAGGAAAAATTGCTTGTTGCCACAATAGGGGTGGGAATAGAATATAAAGGTTGTGGTGCCCTAATATGATCATTACTACTGTCAACAATACATATTTTTGTGTCATTTTCTCTATTCTTCATCTCTTCAGGGGAGATAATACCTTTATACAGTGTTGTCGATAGTTTTTGATTGAACAGTTCTAATTTTTCAGGGTCGTTTATAATAGTTAATAATGGCTGAATAAAGGAGGGAGGAAAACCTAATGTTTTTTCTGTTTTACTATTTGAGTTTTTAGAAAAAGTAGAAATTTTCTTTAAAAGCTCTTGCGCATCACTAATACTTTTTTTGCAAGCAACTGTATTTAGCTCATATATCAGCGGAATAGCAGCTTTACTTTTTAAACGTTTTTTTTCTGTTGCTATTTTGTTTAGATAAACAAAACTAAAATCAGCATAAATTGTTTTAGGGGCCTGTTGTTCTGCAACAAGATAAAATTCAGTACGGCCGTTTCCAGAAGGTATAATTAAAACAAATGCACAGAAAAGCCACACGACTGTCAATATAATAAGACTCAGTAATTTGGACTTATTCATTGCATGGCCTAAAGTTTCTTCCTGCTTTAGCCTTTTTTTGGAACTTGCCAGTCCTTCTTTTTCCAGTTTTCGTCTTTTTTTGCTTTTAAAGAAAAATGAAAGCATTATGACTTTCCTTTATTTGTTTTTGACATGTTCTTTTCTGTTGATTTATCATAGGCATAGGCATTAATAATCTTTTCTACTAGTGAACTGCGAACTACATCTTTTGACGAAAACTCCAAAAATGCAATTTCTTTTATAGACTTTAGTATTTTTCTTGCGTGTTTAAGACCGGAAATTTTGCTGTCAGGTAGATCTGTTTGTGTTGGATCGCCAGTAATAATACACTTTGAATCAAAACCTAATCTAGTAAGAAACATCATCATTTGCTCTATGGTTGTATTTTGTGCCTCATCAAGAATTACAAAAGAATTATTCAAAGTTCTTCCTCTCATAAATGCCAGGGGAGCTACTTCAATAACACTTTTCTCTATTAGTTTATTTGCTTCATCAAAATCCAGCATTTCATATAATGCATCATACAAAGGACGTAGAAAAGGCTTAATCTTCTCTTCTAGTGACCCGGGAAGAAAACCAAGATTTTCTCCAGCTTCCATTGCCGGCCTAGTTAGAATAATCCTAGTGTGATTCCCCTCCAGAAATGAAGAAATAGCCATTGCCATAGCCAAATATGTCTTTCCTGTACCAGCCGGACCAATTCCAAAAACTACATCTCTCTGTTTCATTGAACGTATGTATTCAAACTGGGTGGTTGTTCTTGGAATGATCGCGTTTTTACGTGGGCCAACTTTTACTGATTCGGAATAAAAACTTTTGATATTTTTGGTATTACCACTGGAAAGCACAAATTCTAAATCTTTTTGACGAATAGAATAGCCTGACTCATGAATTTGATTTAATTCTTTCAGGATAGAATACGTCTGTTCTGTAAAAACCGGATTATCTGAACTGATTTTTACTAGACAGCCACGGGCAATAATTCTAACATGAAATAATTTTTCAAATAATTTTATGTTATTTATAGGGTCTCCTGCAAAAATACTAATTAATGCGTTCGACCCGTCAAGGTGTAATTCTTTCTCTGACATTTTGCCTGTAGACAATGCAATAAATTATTTAGTTGGAATTGTGAGCGTTAACCCGGGTTTAATGCTCCCCGGCGAACTGAGAATATCTTTATTTGCTTCCTGTATCTTTTTCCACTTTGTTCCATCATTGTTGAAAAACCTACATGAAATAGACCAAAGTGTATCTCCCTTTTTAACAGTATATGTCTTTGCATCAGGATCTACAACAGGAGCTAATTGCTTTGAACCTGAACTTGTAATCTCAGGAAAAGCTTCTGTATTTTTACTTGCACCTAAAATGGTTAAGTCATTACCTTGCATCGCTTCAGGCACATTGTCTACGCTAAAATTATTAGTCGCATCACCACTTACTGATGAATCATTAATAGGGGGAAGAGTTGGAGGTGGTTCCCAATCGCTATACGATTCCTGAATATAACCCTCCCACTGCTTCTCCGTTGTGCCATATTTTGTCCTAGCCAACTGCGGAGCACAGCCTGCAAAAATAAACAAAAGCATTATACTTGCAAACAAGTTTATAATATATTTTTTCATTTTTTGAGAAATCTTCCCCTTTTTTATTATATATAAAACTATTTATACTTTTTTAAAATTACAACGGCATTATGCCCACCAAATCCAAGATTAAGGTTTAACGCTGTATTAACTTCAACTTTCCTGGCTGTATTTGGTGTATAATCCAAGTCGCAGTCAGGATCTGGAGTTTCATAATTTATTGTAGGTGGAATTATATTTTCCTGTAAAGATTTTACACAACTTATTGTTTCAAGTGCACCTGCTGCACCTAAGTTATGGCCAATAGTTCCCTTAAGACTGCTAATCTGTGTTTTATATGCATGTTCTCCAAAAACGGCTTTGTATGCCATTGTTTCGAACTTGTCATTTAACGGAGTACTTGTGCCATGCGCATTAATATAGCTCATGCCATCAACTGGGATTTTTGCATGATTTAGTGCTACTTTTAATGCCTGGATACAGCCTCTGCCTCCAGGTGCTGGTGCTGTAATGTGATGGGCATCTCCTGACGCACCATAACCAACTACTTCAGCCAGAATGTTTGCTCCGCGTTTTTTAGCATGTTCAAGGTCTTCAAGGATAAGTACACCGGCACCTTCAGACATAACGAAGCCATCTCTATTTGCATCAAAAGGCCTGCTTGCAGTTAATGGATCTTTGTTTTGGCTCATTGCTTTCATTGAGCAGAAACCAGCAAAAGCTATAGGAGAAACACCTGCCTCGGCACCACCTGTAATCATAATATCAGCATCGCCGCGCTTCACCATCCAGAAGGATTCACCAATTGAATGTGTTGCTGAAGCACAGGCTGTAACAATACACATATTTGGTCCCTGTGCACCATAGCGCATAGAAATATTACCTGAAGCTAAATCAGAAATCATCATAGGTACTAGAAACGGTGAGACTTTGTCAGGACCTCTTTCAAGTAGAATTTTATGTTGCTCTTCAATTGCCTGAATCCCTCCAATACCACTACTGACAATAACGCCAACCCTTTCCGGATTAACATTGCTCAAATCTCGTTCAAGGCCTGCGCTTTCTACTGCCTCATCAGCAGCAGCAATGGCAAATTGGCTAAAAGGCGCAAGACGCCTTGCTTCTTTTGCACTCATATATTTGGTAATATCAAAGTCTTTAATTTGTCCTGCTACTTGTGTACGGTAAGATGTAACATCAAAACGATCCACGGTACTAATGCCGCATTTTCCGTTAACTACAGCATCCCAAAAGTCAGCAACATTATTCCCTACACATGAGACAGCTCCAATTCCTGTAATGACAACACGCCTATCCATCGCAATTTCCTTAATTTATATTATGTTTACAAAAAAAGATTATATAAGATAAAAGGGGCATACGGCTACTGCCAATGCCCCTTTTCATAAAATCTATCTAAGATTATTGAACGTTCTCTTCAACATATTTGATAGCATCACCAACAGTAGTCAGCTTTTCAGCATCTTCATCTGGAATATCAGCGCCGAATTCTTCTTCAAGAGCCATGATAAGTTCTACCTGGTCTAATGAGTCAGCACCAAGATCTTCAATAAATTTAGCTTCTGGTATTGCCTGGTCAGGGGAAACACCAAGTTGATTTACTACGATTTCTTTTACTTTGTCAGCAGTAGTTGACATAATTTATTGTCTCCTAGTTGTTTTGAATTAATATTGAGTTTATTTCTATGCTTTTTAATATCTATTCAACTTATTTATAAAATAATAATAGCTATAAAGATATTAAATTGCAACCTTTTTTTTTGATACTTATGTGAAAAAAATATTATTCTCTTAAAAAATTAATAAAAACCAGAATAAATCGAGCAAAACTGAGCCTTATGGGCTCAGCTTTATATAGGATTTACATTAACATTCCGCCATCAACATTTACAACCTGACCTGTAATGTAGGCTGATTCATCAGTACTTAAAAAACATACAAGATTTGCTACATCCGCAGGAGTACCTGCTCTTTTTATCGGCAGTAGTTTCATAAAGGCTTCAGTTGCTGTATCAGATATTGCTTTTGTCATATCAGTGGCAATATAACCAGGAGCAACAGCATTAACATTAATATTTCTGGAAGCTAATTCTTTGGCTGAAGTTTTAGTAAGCCCGATAACTCCGGCTTTAGATGCAGAATAGTTTGCCTGTCCGGCATTCCCCATTACTCCGACAACAGATGAAATATTTACGATTTTACCTTTTCTTGCCTTCATCATAGGACGCATGGCTGCTTTAGTAAAGTTGAACGTTCCTTTTAGATTGATATTCATAACTAAATCCCAATCATTAGAAGTCATTCTCATCATTAATGTATCCTTTGTTATTCCGGCATTGTTTACCAGAATATCCAGTCTTCCGTAATGTTCAACTGCTTTTTTGACTGCAGCTTCCGCTTCTTCAAAAGAAGAAACATCTGCCTTTAAAGCTATAGCATCAATGCCTTTTGCTTTAAATTCAGTTGCAGTTTCTTCAGCTACTTCTAATAGAATATCAACAATAGCAATAGAAGCGCCTTCAGCTGCTAATCGTTCAGAAATAGCTTTCCCAATACCACGAGCTCCGCCGGTTACCAATGCAACTTGACCTTTTAGTTTATCTGACATTTTTTCACCTATAATTTTATTGATTAACGTTTAAATTGAAAAACCTTCTACTGTTTCAACGCTGTTTATATTCGCACCATTAATAGAAGCGTCTACTTTTTTGGACAAACTTGAGACAACAATCCCAGGACCAAATTCAATCACTGTATCAATACCAATTGATGTCATGGCTTTAACGCAGCCAACCCACTGTACGGTACCAGTAACCTGTTTGATTATATTAGTTTTAATCTGGGCAGGGTCTTCCTTCAGTGCACCGACATAGTTCTGCGCAACAGGAACTGAAGGACTGTTAAGCTGGACATTGCCAAGAAATGCTTCAAATTTTTCTTCAGCGCTTTTCATAAGCCTGGAATGATATGCACCTGCAACTGTAAGGGGTTTTACAATCCTTACACCTTTTTCTTTCAAGAGAGCAATAGCATCTTTTACTTTACCTTCTTCACCACTTATTACAGTTTGTATCGGACTGTTTATGTTAGAAACATCTACTCCGCATTCGCTACAAACTTCGTCTATTATTGCAGGATCTCCTTTTATTACGCTAGCCATACTTCCTTTAGTTGCTTCACATGCATCTTGCATATATGCAGCTCTTTTTTCAATAATTTTCAAACCTTCTTCAAAAGTATAGACTCCAGCAGCGTACAGGGCACTGAATTCCCCTAGGCTCAAACCTGCAACAGCAGTAGGTTTTACTTCAGGGTGAAGTTGTTTGAAAACTTCAAGACAGGCAACGCTCATAATATATATTGCCGGCTGACAGTAGCGTGTTTCTGTAAGCTTTTCTGCTGGTCCGTTAAAGCAAATATCAGAAATAGGCCAGCCCAGAGTTTCGTCTGCTTTTTTAAAAATATCAGCCGCAACAGGAAATTTATCAAAAAGGTCTTTTCCCATACCTACCTGTTGAGCTCCCTGACCGGAAAATACAAATGCTGCTTTCATGTTTACTCCATTGTATAATTGTTAAAGTTCACTTTGTTATAAACGAGAGATTCTACTGGAACGATCAAATTATAATTCTATATTGGTATTTTAAAATAATTTTAACGCGTTCTGCATATTTTAAAATACTGCTTTGATAAAAAAAGACAATATTATCGCTGAAATCTTATAAAAAATACTATTATCGCATAGTTTTTCATAAAAAAAAGTTTAATGGAAGTTTTTAACTAAACAAAAAGGTACAATATTATAAACAAGCCGATAGCCTGCGTTTTACCTGCCTTTCGGCATCCCACTACAATTCATACTTTTATGTATAGAAAGAATTTATAAAAAAATGAAAATTGTTGCCTTCTCTGATTCACATGCCTGTGGCCAACCCTCCGGATGGGCATCTCTTTTTGACAAAAGAGTAATTGGACTTTTCAATTATCATTATCGCAGACAACATCAGCATAACCAGAAATGGCTGTATAAAATGGTTGAATATGTTCTTGCCACTTCGCCTGATATTGCTATCTGCACCGGAGATATTAGCACAAGCGGAGAGCCTTCTGAATTTAAAGAAACATGCAACATCCTAAAACCTTTGGTTAACAATCCAAAAATAAATTTTTTTTATGTTCCTGGAAATCACGATTATTACGTTAGAGAATCGTTGTGTTTTAAAGCACTCAAAGAAACATTTAAATATTTAAACAGCGGGAAATATGAATTTGACGATTTACCGTTTTCTATATCATTGGATGGCGTGGAATTTTGTTTTGTTAATGAATGCTACCCCGTAAATCTTGTTCTCTCCACTGGTATAATGAAGAAAAATACAGTAAATTATGTTTATAATTGGATTCAGGAGAAAAAGAACAAACCGAAAGTACTTGTGGGCCATTACCCTTTACTAGAAAAGCATCCCATACTGAGGTTCAGACACAGATTATGGGGACAGAAAAAAATAGCAGACGAACTTCAAAAGAAAAACCTCGATTTATCCATATGCGGGCACGTACATTCAGCAACCGTGGATATAGATAAAAAAGGAAGAGGAGAAATAATAATCGGTTCAGTAACCAAGAATGCCTGTGGCGCACTGATAGATTATGACAGTACTAATAATGTTTTCTGCTACAGCAAAATAGACTTAAAAAAAGAACAGTTATTATAGATCAAAATACAAAATTATAATAACAAGGTTTACCTTAAGAAATATTTAATATTATTATATATAGAGGTTTTTTATGAGAAAAGTATTTTATATTGTTATATGCGGATTAATTTGTTTTCTCCCCGTTTCCTGTTCGTTTATGAGCAAATATGACCCTGGTTTTATTCAAAGAGCTCAAAACCTTAAGCATTTAAAGCTTATAAAAAAAGGAATGACCAAGCAAGAAGTTTTAACTATAATGGGAGAACCTCAAAGATACGGAAAAATTCAACAAACGAATATATGGTTTTATTATACAGTTTGGGACTGGGCGGATGCCGCTGTTTCTGAAATCGAGTGTACCCCTTTGGTTTTTGAAAATGACCAGCTGATTGGTTGGGGATTGGCTTTTTACAGAAATTATACGCACAGAGACTGGCTGTTTAATACTAATAAAATATTTAGCAAAGAAAACCTGGGAAAATAATTTAAGCAAGCCTATAAGCCAGAGGAATGGTGATGATAAATAAAAAGTTTGATTTCGAAATTAGTAAATATAACAAACTGGGAGTAATACTAGTCGTATCCGGTCCAAGCGGTGCTGGCAAGTCAACTATATGCAAAAAGGTCATCAAGAAGAATAATCTGTACTTTTCTGTTTCATGTACTACAAGAAAACCCCGAACCGGTGAAATAGATGGAAAAGATTATTATTTTATTGAGGAGGATAAATTTAAAGAAAAGATTAAAAATAATAATTTTATAGAATATGCAAACGTACATGGCAATTATTATGGAACTCTTCGAGATGAAGTGATAGAAATGGTTGTTTCTGGAAAGAATGTTTTACTGGATATAGATGTTCAAGGGGCTCTTAGAATCAAGAAAACTGCAGCCCAGGACAGCTTACTTAAAAAATGTGTAGAGTACATTTTTATTGCGCCTCCAAGTTTCGGTGAACTAGAAAAACGTCTTAGGGGTCGTAATACTGAAACAGAGGAAGCAATTTTGAAAAGATTAAAGAATGCCAATCAGGAGTTGAGCCATTGTTTAGAATATGAATACTTAGTGATAAATGAAGAAGTAAGTAAAGCTGTTGAAGATATGAACTCTATTTTAACCGCATTATCGAAGAAAACTCAACGTATTGTGAAAGCTTAGCATGAAAAAATCTATTGTTCTTGGAGTAACCGGTTCTATTGCAGCGTATAAAGCTGCAGACTTAGTGAGCAAACTAGTGAAACTTAATTATGACGTCACCGTTATTATGACGGAATCAGCCAAGAAACTTGTAGGTGAGCAAACTTTTTTAACTCTCTCCAGAAATCCAGTCATTAGTGATTTATGGTCAGTCGATAACTGGAAACCGGAGCATATACAATTAGCCGAAAAATCATCACTATTTGTAGTAGCACCATGTACCGCAAATTTTATTGGGAAATATACCAGCGGTATCGCAGATGATGCCCTGACGACTTATGCTTTATCACATACAGAAAAAGTTCTTCTTGCTCCGGCAATGAATGTTAATATGTGGCAGCACGCTGCTGTTCAGAGCAATTGCAAAATACTTAAGGAAAGAGGAGTTTCTTTTATTGGTCCTGATACAGGAGATCTTGCCTGTGGCATAAATGCCAAAGGACATATAAGTAATATAGACTCAATCGTTAAAAAAATTGTAAGTTTAATCGTATAGCAATTTGCTCTTTAATATTGTTGCCTGGCAATAATACAATATTCTCCATGAAACGAAAAAAATTAAGCTCAAGCCTCCTGAGTCGCCCGACGAGATAGGTTTGTGATTGGAAAGTTTAACTTCATCATGAAATTTCTTATAACAGCCGGTCCTACCAGAGAAAATATCGACCCTGTTCGTTTTTTGACAAATCGCTCCAGCGGAAAAATGGGATATGCATTAGCTGATGCTGCATTTAAAGCCGAACATGAAGTTGTTATTATTAGCGGAGTTGTCACAATTCCTGCAGTAGAAAATGTAACAATGATTTATGTTGAATCTGCAGCAGAAATGTTTGAAGCTGTTTTAAAGGAATACAAAAAAGCAGATGTTATTATTATGTCAGCTGCAGTAGCAGACTTTACTCCAACTGAATATTATAAGCATAAATTAAAAAAGAGTGGTAAAGACAATTTACTGCTAAACCTCAAAAGAACTGTTGATATTTTATCCTATCTAGGAGAACATCGTCAGAAAAATCAGAAGTTGGTCGGGTTTGCCGCTGAATCTGAAAATGTTATTGAAAATGCGAAAATAAAGCTGAAGAAAAAGAACTTGGATTGGGTTATTGCTAATAATATAGGAATTTCAGGTTTAGGGTTTCAGTCTGATAATAATGCAGTAACAATGATTTCCCGCGATGGGCGTACAATTGAACTATCTCCCCAGTCAAAAAGAGAACTTGCCAAAAAAATAATTCAAATAGTCATTTAGGAGCTATATCAAAAACGATTTTTCTGATATACCGGAGGTCTTGCATATTTGTCAAATAAAAGATTTTTCATGACTGATAATTACAATAGTCTGGTCATCAGACTGATCTTCTTCTGGGGAGAATTTGTCAACGGCCCTAAGTATTTTATCTGTGCATTTACGAGGAGTATTTTTCCTTTTACATGATTCTAAAAAGATTTTATTTAACCTTTCCAGTCCAAATTCTTTTCCTGCAGCATTAGTAGCTTCTGTTATTCCATCTGAATACAACATTATAGAAAAATTTGGTTCAAATAAAAATGATAATGTATCAAAATTGTCAGTCAATTCACTTGGAAGAAGTCCAAGAGCGGCTCCGTCTGGTGAGATTTGCCTGACTTTATTTTTATTTGAGAAAAGAAGTAATTCAGTATGGCCAGCTCTGCAGAACTCCAGAGTTTCTTCTTTTTTATCCAATAGACAGCAAGAGAGAGATACGAAACGCTCTTCATTAGTGTCTCTGTAAAGATTTGTATTTAACTCTTCAAAAAGATTACCCAAATTTGTAAAACGTTCTACATTAGCACGAATAAAACTCCTAGTCATTGCCATTACCATACATGCAGGAACTCCTTTTCCGCTTGCATCACCAATAACTACTAGAAGACGGTTCTTATCTATTTCTACGAAATCATAAAAATCACCATTAACTTCTTTTGCAGAACGTGTAAAAGCATTAATCACAAAAGGACTCCATTCAGGAAATTCTTTGGGAAGAAGCGACGCCTGTAATAGGCGTGTAAATTCAAGTTCCTGTGAGAGACGCTGCTGTATTGTCAAGTTTGAATAAACTTTCAATATATTGTGTATAAGAACAACTAGCTTGGTCATAGATTCAAGTGAATCGAACTGCGTTTTCGTAAACGGCTTATTGTTTTTATTATTTATAGCACAAATAACGCCGGTAACATTGTTTTCCATTATCATTGGGATAGTCATTAATGTATAAATAGGAATAATTTTATTTGCAGCTATAAGCTGTTTGTCATCAGAGGTATCTAATAGCAGAAGTCCTTTTTTATTTTGTGCTGTCTCCCCAATAATTCCTTCGCCAAGTTTTATCTTTTCATATTTCAAGGAATCAGATGCATAGCGCGGTTTACTTAATACGAACTTTTTTGAACGCTGAAGAGGCGGGAATGCTTCTGTATATCCCACAGGTAATAAATAGTCATCATTTTGCAATTCATATATGCAGACACCTTTTGCTTCTGTGATATTGGCAATTTGGTGTGCTATTGATGAATAGACTTCATCAAACTTAGATGTATTACTAAGTGTATCCGAAAAAAACTTCATAAAACTGCTAAGCTGTTCATTTTTCTGCTGCTCATTTTTTAGCAATTGTGTTATCGCACGACGTTTTTTTAAGCAGAGAATAGAAAGAATAAGCAATATAAAGAATAGCACGATTAATATTACAATGATATATTCTGCTATTGCGGTTAATAAATACATGTAAAACAACCTATTTATTTATTATAGAGTTAAAATCAACTACCATTATAACAGAAAATTATAAAAAACAAAACCCTTTTTTTATATATATGTTGAGTTATACTTAAAAAGTATAGGGATTGGCTTTTTAATGTTTTTTTTGGGTATTTAATAATAAGTGCTAAGGCAGGACTAAAAATAGATGAAAACTTTAGATTTATCATTTGTCAAGATTTGCGGAATAACCAGACCGGAAGATGCAGCCTTTGCATGCGAACTTGGTGTGTCTGCTATTGGTTTTGTTGCTTATTCTAAAAGCAAACGATATATATCCAGTATTAACGTTAATGTAATCACTTCTCAAATTACAAAAAAATATCCTAAAATCAAGCACGTAGGAGTTTTTGTAAATGAGGATTTTGATACAATTATAAAATATCTTAAATCCGGTATAAATGTTGTTCAGCTTCATGGTGATGAAACAGTGGAATATGTTTGTGAACTTAAAAAAACTATTTTAGCGAAAAACTTTGACGTTGAAATATGGCGAGCAGCCAGATTAAGGTCAGAGAAAGATGTAATTCAACTAAAAAAATATCCTGTTGATATATATCTTGTTGATTCATTTGTAGAAGATAAAATTGGTGGAACCGGTGTTATAGGGGACTGGGAGTTAGCAAAACTTGCGGTAAAAATACTACCTAAACCCGTAATCCTTGCAGGAGGCCTAACCCCTAAAAATATCCACGAAGCAATTAGTAAGGTTCATCCGTTCGGGGTTGATGTTAGCTCAGGCGTCGAAGCTTCACCAGGCATAAAAGATCAAAATTTAATGAAAGAATTTCTCGACAAATAAAATGTAACTATACCGGAAGTTTTTTTTGGGTTTTTTCCTCAACTGTTTTTATTATTTCTCGAAAATCATTTCGCTTTGGGTATACATATACTTTTTTAGTTATGCATGCATTCAGCAATAGTTTTTGCAATTTTATCCAAATCATTTTCATCGATAGCTATGACATCAAACAGTAGCTCCCCCTTTTTTAATATCCCGACTACCGGGTTATTACAATTTAAAAGAGAGTAGTATGTTTTTTTAGCTGAACCGTTGTTTTTGCTATTATTTATTTTTACAGCATAGCTTGGAATATAAGTTTCAGGTAATGTTCCACCACCACATTGAGCTTTATTTTCTATAATAGTGTTTGGTATATCACGCTCAGTTAATTTTTCAGATAAGAACTCTGCCTTACCCTTTAATTCTTCATGTGATAAGTTAATGTAAAAAAGTGTTGGAATTGCTGATAGTGTGGGTTTTATATAACAGTTTAAAACATAAGATAGGGCCGCGATGGCAAACTTATCTGCTCTAAGCACTCTCATCATGGGAGTATTTTTTAGTTTTGTTATTAAATCTTTTCTACCCACGATAATACCAGCCTGTGGACCACCCAAAAGCTTATCTCCGCTGAACAATACTAAATCCGCACCTTCATTGAGCGCTGTAACAACATCAGGTTCATTTTGATCAATAAATTTATCTGGTCTTTCAACTAGGCCTGAACCTTGGTCATAAACTAGAGGGATATTATTTTTTTGAGAAATTTTTGCAAGTTCTTTTATACTGACTTCTTCTGCAAAACCGTTAATGGTATAATTTGATTTATGTACTTTTAATAAAATTGCTGTATCTGATGTAACAGCATTTTGGTAATCATTGGGTTTTGTTTTATTAGTGGTTCCTATTTCAACCATTTTAGAGCCGGAGGCTTCCATAATCTCATGGATACGAAATGAGCCGCCTATTTCTACAAGTTCTCCCCTCGAAATAATTGTCTCTTTGCTTTTTGCCAGAGTATTAAGAGTTAAAATAACAGCAGCAGCGTTATTATTGACAACTATTGCGTCTTCTGCCCCTGTAAGATATTTTAGTTTTTCAGTTAAATGGAAAAGTCTATTAGTTCGTTTGCCTGTCGCTAAATCAAATTCCAAATTAGAATATCCAGTCAAAGAGTCTTTTACAGCTTCCAGAAGCTTATTACCAAGCGTGGCTCTTCCGAGATTTGTATGTAAAATAATACCTGTTGCATTTATTACTGGCTTATATGATGTTTCGGACAGACTTGAAACTTCAGCTTTAACGTTATTTACAATGTTTGCTAGCGTTGGTAAGGACATACTGTTGTTTAAGATTTGAGTTCTGTAGTTTTGAATAATTTTACGTATTGAGTAAACTACTATTTTTCTTCCATTTTTTGAAATCAGTGTAGAAATTTCAGACAGGCCTAGAATTTTCTCTATACTTGGTAATTGCTGTAATGGAGTTTTCATCTCAATATTTTATACGTTTCATTTTTAAAAGATGTAACAGCCTTCCCTAGAGTAAACTTTGCTTGTTTGAGCAATTTGTCTTGCCATTTTTGACTTAGAACTTATAGCAAAACACAATGTGGCAAACTTCACAAGGGTATAGGGTGGTCGGGGTGAGAGGATTCGAACCTCCGACCTTCGCGTCCCGAACGCGACGCTCTAAACCAGGCTGAGCCACACCCCGATGTTTAGCACAAATTAAACTGCCGATGCGTATAGCATAGCTCAAGGAGCCATGTTAGACTCATAAAAAAGCAGTAAAATTTATAAGAAATAGTTAATATTTCTTATTTTTCGTTCAATGAAATAATAACAGATTTTAATCTATCAGAACCACTAACCGCAACACTCTCTGTTTTGATTCCGCTGTCTTCTTTTAATACCATATGAACAAGACGGCGATCATGTGAATTCATTGGAGGCATTGTAATAGATTCACCCCAACGTTTTACTTCTTTAGCAGCATCTTGCGCCTGCAGTTTTATGTTTTCTGAATCTTCATCTGAATTAGATCGTTTATTGTTGGTGGTGGGGTGGCTTTCTCTTCTTCCTTCTGTAGAGGGTGGTTTTCTATCTCTTCTCGAGTCGTTTTTATAATCACGACTGTTACCTTTTGAATACCCATCAATATCAATTGTTATCCATGGACATTCGATGTCGTTCTTTGTAGCCATCCTATTTAGCAACAGTTCCAGACTTTGCAGAGACTGTCCTCTTTTTCCAATTATTCTGCCAGCATCATCTGAACTTGTAAGCAGTACAATTTTTCCATTTCTTTCTTCACCTTTAAC
The DNA here is from genome assembly GCA_964625675.1 of uncultured Victivallales bacterium. Classification (GTDB taxonomy): domain Bacteria; phylum Verrucomicrobiota; class Lentisphaeria; order Victivallales; family GWF2-38-69. The sequence continues at coordinate 20,690 of CAZVCD010000026.1, forward strand.
TGAAGCATTAAGGCCGAGGTAGTCGAGCATTGTCGCCATGGTGGTTGATGCTCTCTTTATACGTTCGCTGTTTTCAATCATTATTATATCTCCTTTTAAACTTAAATAATCATAGCTATTTAAGTTTTTATGTTCTAAGCAATTTTGAGTTTTTCTTTTTTCATTGGATATTTGTTCATTAAAAGCTGAGCAATACTGATTAGCTGACTTACTGTCCAGTATAATGTCAAACCTGATGGCATGCTATACAAGAAGAAAAGCATAACCACAGGCATAAGCATCATCATTTTAGCCTGAGCAGGATCAGTTGCTGTTGGCGTAAGCTTCTGCTGCAAGACCATAGTAAGTGCCATCGCAATTGCCAAAGGATTAATGGGTAGTCCAAAAATATGGCCTACGGTGTCCGGCAAAGTCAAATTATTGATCCATAAGAAAGAAGCCTGACGCAACTCTATCGCACCGTCAAGAGTCCAATACAGGGCAAAGAAAACCGGTATTTGCACAAGAATAGGAAGACAGCCGCCAAGCGGGTTGACTTTCTCTTTTTTGTACAATTCCATTGTTTTACTATTAAGTGTTTGTTTATCATCCTTATATTTTTCACGAAGCTCTTTTACCAATGGTTGAATCTTCTGCATTCTTTTCATTGACATATTGGCTTTATGTGTAATAGGCCAGAAAAC
>CAZVCD010000027.1:0-21362 GCA_964625675.1 uncultured Victivallales bacterium
TCCAACAGACAAAGGATTATTGTTCTGGGACGAAATTGCCCTAGAGCTGATATAATCTAGTTTTTGTCTTTTTATTTTATTATCTTGTTGGCTATGAATATGTTAAAAATCCAGTACACAGCTCATATATTATACAACACTGCTACTTCATCGCAATCGTCAAGTTTTTTACACTTTGAACAGTCAAACCATATCTTTTTAGGGAACATTTCCATCGGCACAATTTCAAAGTCAAGGTTAGTAAAGACGGTCGGACGACGCGTTAAGGCAAAAACCTTCTCCCCTTCCCTTTCATTCTTTACTACTTCAATAGCAAACAAAATAAGTGCAGAGCCAACACCCTTTCCGGAAACACTAGCGGAAACCGCAAGGGAACGAATTTCAAAGAGACCTTTCCCATAACCACGGACAGCAACACATCCAACATATTCATTCATGTATGATGCAATAAAAAAATTATGGTGGCGAGGAATATTTTGCTTTAAGAGGGATGAATTTGGACCATCCAACTTGTCCGAGTATAAATTTTCACGGATATCATTTTTATCACGCGGAAGGAGCTTACCAACTTTGAAATATGGAGCAAGTATATTAAGAATATACTCTACATGTTCCTCCTTGGCAGGCTGTATTTTTATACCGTTACATTTTGTCTTATTGTGCATTATACAGTAAGAGAGAGGTTATTTACCCTCTAAAAATCTTCCAATAGCTCTATATTTTTTATAACGCAGATCTTTGAGCTGTTTGCCGGATTTCTTTTTAAGCTCCTTAAGATTGTTTAGAAGTACTTTCTTTAAAGATTCAGCAGCCGCATCATAGTCACTATGAGCACCACCAATCGGTTCAGATATTATTTCATCCACTATTCCCAATTTTTTAAGTTCCGAACTAGTTAAGCGTAAAGCCGCAGCCGCTTTTGGAGAGAAAGCACGATCTTTCCATAGAATAGCAGCACAACCTTCTGGTGTAATAACAGAATAATAGGCATGTTCAAGAATAAGTATTTTGTTTCCCACACCAATACCTAGCGCTCCACCACTACCACCTTCACCTAAAACAACCGCTAATATCGGAACAGTAAATTTAAACATTTCTCTTAAGTTTACTGCAATAGCTTCACCAACATGCCTTTCCTCGGATGCAATACCGGGATAAGCACCTGATGTATCTATAAAGGAAACAATAGGGATATTTGCATTATTAGCTAACTCCATTAATCTGAGAGCTTTACGATAGCCTTCAGGGTGTGGGCAGCCAAAATTACGATAGATATTCTCTTTAACATTTCTGCCCTTCTGCGTTCCTAAAATCATTACGGATTGGCCATCTATCTTAGCAAATCCACCTACAAGAGCACCATCATCGGCAAAACGTCTATCCCCATGCAACGGCAAAAAATCAGTAAAAATACGCTCAACATAATCCAGCGTATAGGGTCTATTTGCATGCCGGGCAAGCTGTACTCTTTGCCAAGGAGTTAAATTCTCATAAACTTTTTTCTTTGTTGCTTCAAGTTTTTTGTTCAGCACTGCAATTTCATCATCAACATTAATTTCATTTGAATTACTCAAATCAAGCAGTTCATTAACCTTAGCTTCCAATTCGCTGATAGGCTTTTCAAATTCCAATATTACGTTATTACGCATAATATAATCCTCTGTATTTAAGCTCTTTTCTTTGTTTATTTATCATGAAATATTATATAATCAAAAACCCCCTCTTGCAAGGCAAAAGAAGGTATACTTTATATATTTTACACATTCACCTACATCAATTATCACTATTCATCTATTACTTTTCATCCCCATAAATGCTTCTGCTTGATACGAACTTCTTACAAGCGGAGCACTTGCAACATTTGTGAAACCTACATCCAAAGCAAAAAGTCTCCATTTCTCAAAAGTATCAGGATGAACATATCTGTCCAGTGGCCAATGATTCGATGATGGTGGCAGATATTGTCCTATTGTAAGCATTGAAATCCCGGCGTCGCGAAGATCCATAATTGCTGTTTCGACTTCCTGGTCCCCTTCCCCTAGTCCTACCATCAAACCGGATTTTATCGGTATTCGTCCATCACTAACTTGAACAGCATCCTTCAGAAAGTTCAGAGACTTTTCATAGGTTGCTGTTGTGCGAATTACAGAAGACAACCTCTTTACTGTTTCAATATTATGATTAAAAACAGAAGGACTGGCATTCAACACTTTCTTCAAAGGTAAAATATCACCATTAAAGTCGGGTGTTAAAACCTCTATTTTAACGTCATCACCATTAACTTCACGAATTACCTTAATTACTTCAGCAAAATGCTCTGATCCACCATCTTCAAGGTCATCCCTGGTTACACTGGTAATAACGACATATCTAAGCCCCATTCTATTTACAGCCTCAGCTATCTTAGCGGGTTCCTGTAAATCGGGAGTATTTGGTTCGCCATGATTAACAGCACAAAATTTACAGTCTCTTGTACAAATATCACCAAGAATCATAAAAGTTGCAGTCTGTTTATGCCAACATTCACCGAGATTAGGACAACGAGCACTTTCACAGACAGTATGAAGCCCAAGATCACTGATAACACCCTGTACCTTGCTTCTGCCTTCCCCAGCATAAGCTTTTACTCTAATCCAATCAGGGAGACGCGGTCTCGCCATATTTTTTTTATTTATATTATACATAATCTTTTATTCATATCACTCTAAAAGTTATCAAATGATAAACTCAACGTGTTTTCAACTATACAAAAAACTTACGATATAATTAAGAATAGCAATACATTTAAATTAGTAAAAAATAAATGTATTGCTTATTTTAAATACAAAAAGCTAATTAATTTAATTCAGTAAATGCAAACGGCATTACTTCGCTAAATTTATAAACCAGAAATTCACCTTCTCTATCTGCACAAATAAGAGTAGTATCAGGTTCAAAAAATTCAGCCATTACCTGTCTGCAAACTCCACAAGGATATACTGTAGTTTCCAAGTCACTAATGATAGCAATAGCTTCAAATTCTTTTTCTCCTTCAGAAACAGCTTTAAATATAGCAGTCCGTTCAGCACAGATAGTAGGAGAAAAAGCAATATTTTGAATATTGCAACCAGTATACACTTTACCACTTTTAGTTAATAATGCAGCCCCTACTCTAAATTTTAAATAAGGAGCATATGCTAGTTCTCTAGCCTCTTTAGCTTTTTTAACAAGTTGCTTATAATCCAAATTATCTCCTTTACTGTTGACGTAAATTTTATTATTTTTTTAGCAGTAGATCAAGGTAGTTAAACAATACAATACCGGATCTTTCACTGTATGAATGCAATTCTTCTTTTGAAGCTGTAATCTGATCACCATCCATACGATTAAGCAAAGTACAGCAGATCATAGCAAACTTTGAAAAGCCCCAATGATTTAGAAAACTGGCCAGCATTGCACCTTCCATTTCAATATTACGAACTCCTCCTTCGTGAATCCATTTAAGCCAACCAAACTTCCAAGATTCTTCGGCTAGGCAAACTGCTCCGTCTAATCTCATTTGCTCTATAAAAAATTCATTACCTGCAATAGTTTTACCCATTGCAATAGGCAAACCACTATCTTTATTTGCATCAACAATTGCACTAGCTACATCTTTAGGAAATCTGCCATTAACCCTTCTGTAGTGACAACAACGGTCCCACCTTCAAGCCCAACTCCGCCACTTGTGCCCACACGTGTCCAAAAGACTTTATCCAGTTCTTCGAGATTTCCATCTTTAAGGAAGTATACCATTCGCATTAATTCCTGAACACAGATAGAAGCACTAGGCATACCCATTCCATGAGAAGCAAACAGGACACCATCACAATACCTTGTAACGAAGCGTTCTTCTTTAGGTAAAGCATAGACTTTAGATTTTCTCTTTTTACTCCATTGATCTGCAAACTCAGTTATACGACCACCGGAACCACACAATACAATAGCCTGAACATCTTTGAATTTTTCCAAAATTGGATCATTACTGGCAACTCCAAAATGATAATATACATCTGGCTATTGACCGTTCATAACACCATCAAGAAACTTATGGTTTATATTTTCTGTTTTCATTTCGACAATCTCCATTTTTATGTAGACAAACGTGTTAAATTCTGTTTTGTATAAAAAATAAAACCGTTATACCGCTATGCCTAAACTATACTCAATATATTATAACAATAAAGATATAAGTTTTGTACTAAAGACAAATTTTGTTTTCACTTTTTAACTTGAAACACTGTATAATGTTGTTAACTATTTGCTACTTAAAAAAAACATAATTAAATAGATAATTTCTTTAACTTATATTTAATATTTATACTATATAGTTATAAAATATTAAACACTTAATATCGGTAATTTTTCAAATAGTTATTTTTTTTAATATTTAATATATTTATTTGCGTACATAAATAGACTAATTTTATACTATTGATATATTAACTGTTGATATATTTGCATTATAAACTAAAAAACTAGCTTAGCTACAAGCTATCTAAATATAATTTTATAAAAAACAAACGAAATAAAAAATTATGAGTAAAAAAAACGAAAAAGATAAACTGAATATTACAATAGAATCAAAGAGCCCCGATATATCAGGCGAGGAACTTTCCTCAAAAAGCGAAGTAATGGATCCAGAAAAAATGGATACTAAGTATTTAAAACTACCCGTACTTCCCTTAAATAATATTGTTATATTCCCATACACACTGTCTACTCTTGTTATAGATAATGAAGCAACTATTAAGTTTATTATGCGAGTCTCGGAAGGCGAACGTTTGCTGACACTGTTCCCCGATTTATCAAAAGAAGACATGACAAAAACCGAGAGTATCGATGGTTTTTCCGGCGAAAGTACAAATACGGATTTTTCTTTTGATATCGTAGACGTAAAAGATAAACGTCTATCAAAAATCGGTGTTATTGGCAGAATAGTCAAACTTTTAAAATTTCCGGATAACACCGTCCGCGTACTTGTCAGAGGCCTTAAAAGAGTTCGCATTGTAGACATTCTGACTGTGTCTCCTAATATTACTGCTAAGGTAGAAGAAATACCAGACCTTCTGGATAGCAGCATTGAATGTATTGCTATGGCAAAAAATGCTCAAAATCAATTCCAGGAAATAATATCACTGTCTCCAAATTTTCCAGAAGAATTAAGAGTAGCTATGTTAAATGTAGAAGATAATTCGCGTTTAGCAGATCTTATTGCAGATACCCTAAACATAAATTTCACAGAAAAACTAGGAATGTTAACTGCCCCTACACTAAATGAAAGATTTCAACTGCTTACTATTTTATTGAACAGAGAAGTAGAAGTACTGCATTTGGGCAATGAGATCCAATCACAGGTAAGTAACGCATTGAGTCAGTCTCAAAGAGAATTTTTTCTTAGAGAACAGTTAAAGACGATAAAACAGGAACTCGGTGACCAAGATGCAAATCCGGATATAACTGCTATTCGCAAAAAAATAGCCAAGAAAGATTTACCTAAAGATGTAATAGCGGTAATTAACAAAGAAATCGAGCGACTAGAAATCATGCCTCAGGCAGCCTCTGAATACCATGTTGCTTATAATTATGTAGACTGGCTGCTTTCAGTTCCATGGCTGGATTATACAGAGGATAGAAACGACATAAAACGCGCTCGAAAAATCCTTGATCAGGACCACTTTGATTTAAAAGATGTAAAAGAGCGCATACTGGAATTTCTTGCCGTTCTACAGATGAAAGACGATAAAAAAGCACCCATTCTATGCTTTGTAGGACCTCCAGGTGTAGGTAAAACCTCTCTGGGCCAATCTATCGCAAGAGCAATAAAAAGAAAATTTATCAGAATATCACTCGGTGGCGTCAGAGATGAAGCAGAAATTCGCGGTCATCGGAGAACTTATGTAGGCGCACTTCCCGGCAGAATAATACAAGGACTTAAAAAAGCAGGAAGTGCTAACCCTGTATTCATGCTTGATGAAATCGACAAATTAGGTAATGATTTCAGAGGCGACCCTGCTTCCGCATTACTAGAAGTACTTGATCCGCAGCAAAATCATTCTTTTAATGATCATTTTCTGGAATTGGATTTTGATCTTTCATCAGTTATGTTTATAGCTACAGCAAACATTCTAGACACCATTCCTCCGGCATTGCTTGATAGAATGGAAATTCTACGTTTACCCGGATACACACCTATGGAAAAAAGGCAGATAGCACGCCGTTTTCTTTTACCTAGGCAGATAAAAGAAAATGGTCTCACAAAATCAATGCTTTCATTACCTATGAAATCCATAGATGAACTAATAACTTATTATACCCAGGAAGCAGGCGTAAGAAGTCTGGAAAGAACAATCGGCATGCTTTGTAGAAAAGTTGCAAGAAAAATAATCGAAGGAGAAATACCTAAAGATGCAAGAACCACAATACTGCCAAAGGACATTGCCGGATATCTCGGACAACGAAAAGTCATTCTAGAAGAAGCTGAAAGAAAACCGGAAGTTGGTTTGGCAATAGGTATGGCATGGACAAGTGTCGGTGGAACAATACTGCCGGTTGAATGTACCTCCATGCCCGGCAAAGGAAGACTGCAGCTTACCGGTTCTCTGGGCAATGTAATGAAAGAAAGTGCTCAGGCCGCCTTTAGTTATATAAAAAGCAACCACAATACATTTAATATAGACAGTGAACTTTTTAGCAAAAATGATTTTCATGTACATGTACCTGATGGGGCCACTCCAAAAGACGGTCCATCGGCCGGAATAACAATCACAACCTCTCTTGTATCACTCCTTACCCAGCGTAAAGTAAAAGTAAAAACATCCATGACAGGTGAAATAACACTTAGGGGACGAGTTACAGCCGTCGGTGGTATAAAAGAGAAAGTAATTGCTGCAATGCGCTCCGGCATAAATACTATTGTAATGCCAAAACAGAACAAAAAGGATCTGGAAGATATTCCAGATGAAGTAAAAAATAAAATCGACTTTGTTTTTGTAGAAAATGCAAAAGAGGCAGTAGATTTTCTTCTGTTAAAATGAGTAAAATTCCCAATTCAAAAATTAAACCGGAAAACATTAAGCTGATACAACGTGTTACGTTGTTTAGCCTTATTGCAAATCTACTGCTTTCTGCAATCAAATTTGCAGTAGGAATTATCGGTTCCAGCCAGGTTGTTATTGCAGACGCAGTACACAGTCTTTCAGACTCCGCTACAGACATGGCAATTTTATTCGGTGTTAAGTTTTGGTCGGCTCCTCCAGATGATAAGCATCCCTATGGTCATCTTCGTATAGAAACACTTATTACATCAATAATAGGTCTTACGCTTGTTGCTGTAGCAATCGGTATTGGGTATGACGCAATAGCAACAATACGCAGTATAAAAACTGTTTCTACAACTTCATTATGGATAGCAATTACCGGCCCTATTATATCTATTTTTGCAAAAGAAATTCTATTTAGATGGAATATAAATGTTGGCAATAGGATAAAATCCTCAGCACTTATTGCAAATGCCTGGGAACATAGATCAGATGTAATCAGTTCTTTTGCTGCAGTTATAGCCGTTGGTGCTGCAATTATTGACCCTAGACTATCATTTGTAGACAATATTGGAACTATAGTCGTAGCAGTTTTTATCTTTAAAGTAGCATGGGATATACTAGCTCCCGCTATTTCAGAGCTTATCGATTCAGGCGCATCTGAAAAAGTGCAGAAACAAATTATGGATGCAGTTCTAGGTTTCGATGAAGTAAAAGATACACATGCCATTCGAACAAGAAAAACAGGTGACTGGATATATGTTGACCTGCATGTTTTAGTTGATGGTAAAATGTCTGTTTCCGACAGTCATATTATCACTGAAGAAATACAAAAAAAACTAATGCTGGAAATACCTGAAATTATGGATGTTGTGATACACATAGAACCTTATAAAAAAAGTAACTTTCTTAGTTCTTAAATTCTATATTCCTGACATTCTCAAAGCTAAGTGTTTTTAGTGTAAACAACACAAGTTAAACTTGTTTTTGTCTTTTTGTTTTGTCATGTTGTTAAACTTTATTGGTTATGAAGAAGTTAAAAAGCAAATTTCTGCACACTTTAAATTACAGAGGATTAAATTTTGCTGATTCCTAAAATTTGGGTCTCTAAAATCAGAAACTTAACTTCCATATTTCTTTTTATGCTGCTTCTAGCTATGTTACCTTCATGTACAACTGTGCCATATACAGAAAGAGATCAGTTTTTACTAACTTCAGAATCCCATGAGATGGAGCTTGGCCAAAAAGCATGGGACGAAACCTTAAGAACGAATGAAGTTTCAACTAATAAAGAGTATAGGGATACACTTGATAGGGTTGGTGTAAGACTTGCCTCAGCTGTAGATAAAAAAAACTTTACCTGGGAATTTATGGTGCTAGAATCAGATATACCTAATGCGTTCTGTCTTCCAGGTGGTAAAATTGCCGTATATGACGCAATGTTCAAAGTAGTAGACAATGACCCAGAATTAGCTGCAGTTGTAGGACATGAAATAGCACATGCGATAGCAAGGCACGGCGGAGAAAGAATGTCATATTTATATACACAACAACTTAGTGGCGCACTTTTAAGTGTAGTTTTATCTCAGGCAAACGTTCCCGGGGATTGGGGACAGGTTTTTGGTATTGCCACAGATATAGGCGTAATTCTTCCATACAGTAGAGTTCAGGAATACGAAGCAGACCACATTGGAATGATTATTATGGCAAAAGCCGGATATTCCCCGGAAGCCGCAATTACTTTCTGGGAAAAATATGCAAAAGAAGGTGATTACGGTACATTGCAGGAATTCTTCACTACCCACCCTATGGGGGGAAAAAGGTTGAAAGAAATGAAAAAGCTACTCCCTAAAGCAATGAAATATTATAATAAGGCTCCACTAAAAACAAATTCAAATTAAGCTTGTTATATTATAACTTTTTGGTTGAAAACATAGTCTAAAAACCAAAAATCCCAAGTATATGTTTATTGTATTGAATCAATAAAAATATTCATTTCATCCATCTGTACTTCTATTGACTTTATCAGGGCAATTTGGGTTCTAGCTCTATCAAGATTATGCCCTTTTCTGCTGATTTTGTAATAGGTATCCATTTGCAAATGGTCTGCAAGAAACCTAATTGCCTGTTCATATGTAATAAGCAGGCCTCCAAAAACCAAATGATCCTTTTCTATTTTTGTCAGGAACTCTCCAGCTGACAACAAATAGCCTTTAGCCAATGCCTTAAACAAATGCATCTGCATAGTGACTTTGGAGTAATCAGGTTCATCCTCTTCTACGGGGCTTGTGCCAGTACGTATCATATCTCCAAAATCATACATCACATACCCGGGCATGACAATGTCAAGATCAATAACACAAATCCCCTCCCCTGTTTCATTATCTATCATTATATTATTCAGTTTCGTATCATTATGACAAATTCTTTCGGGCAATTCACCTATTTTAAGTAAAGCAATAAAATCGTCTAAATATTTTTTCCGTGAAAAGATGAAATCAATTTCATTTTTTACATCTTTAGCACGATTTCCTATATCTTCTTCTACAGCTTTTTCAAATGCAGTATAACGCTTGGGAGTATTGTGAAAATTCGGAATTGTGTCAATTAGGCGTTTTCCAGGGAGATCAACCAAGATTTTCTGGAATTCGCCGAACGCTTTAGCCGCCATGTAAGCCTGTTCTGGAGTTTCCAAAACATCATAACAGGTAGTATCTTCAATAAAAAGGTATACTCTCCAGTAGTTATCGGCACTATCCCTATATAAAAGGTCATCACTGAGAGTAGGTATTATCGTGAGAACTCTGCGTGAAATATCATTCGTAAAAACTAGTTTGCTTTTTTGATGATTTAAAACTCTGCTGATATTATCCATAACAGCATAAGGATCTTTAAATATATCAGTGTTAATTTTTTGAAACAAGTAAGAAACAGAAATTCCACTCTGATCAAACGTAACCCTGTATGTCGAATTAATATGTCCTCCCCCAAATGGGACGGCACTAATAAAATCTCCGTAAATTCTAAAACGACTGCTGATTTCTTTTAGGCAATACTCCATATTGTCCTCCTCTTGAAAACAAATAAATTCTTATATATTTAACCATCATTTAGGATTAAGTTGTTAGAAACCCACCCCTAACCCCTCAGGAGGGGGACTAAAAAGTCTAGATTGGATAAAAAGCTACTGTTACTATATCATAAAGCTTATTTTTGTTGGAGTACAGCCTTCAGGCTGAATACAATAGGCTCAAAAGCTCACAAGCTAACTGTGTCAGGCATAGCCAAGCGCATGCGAAGACGACGACGGAAGCTTGAACTCCAACAAATTTACCTATTTGGGAAACTTATGATACAGTCCCAACTAAAAAGTCTAGATAGGGTAAGCTAAAGCCCCTCCTTGTAAGGAACTAAAAAGTCTAGATTGTGTAAAAATCTAGTTCCCCTCCTTGGAGGGGTTAGGGGTGGGTTTCCCTATATTCTAATTCCAAGTTTCTAAATCAAAATAATTTTTCAGGGTATATACCCTCATTTACAAGATTTTTAATACTATTTACTACAAACGGTTTATCTTCTTTGTATGTAATACCAAACCATGTATCATAACTTTTCAGTACTTTTACTTTTGCCTTACCATTTTTAATAAGTTCATCTACAACATAAGGTATGTAAAATTCAGATTTAAGTTCACTTCCTTTTGATTTCAGAAAATCTATAAACATCTCTTCTACATATTTAAAAATAGAGGGAGTAAATCCCAGCATATTCATAGAAACAATTTCTTCTCCGATTAATGGGTACTTTGTTTCTTCTTCAATATAAAATATTTTATTAGCATCTTTTCGTATATCTGTTCTTTCTACAATATCTACAAGATTGGAAGCACTGTCGCAACGGCTCACCCCTCTGGAAACAGAACCGAATTCAGACAGAGTATTTTTAAGTATGAAGCCGACCATACTGAAATCAGCAAAATCAATATCTTTTGCTGATGACAAAAAGTCTGAGATCAGTTGAAAAGCTGATTTTCCATAAAAATCATCGGAATTAATGACTGCAAAAGGACCGTTAATAACATCTTTTGCCATCAGAATAGCATGTGCAGTTCCCCATGGTTTGACTCGTCCTACGGGCACAGAAAAACCATCCGGAAGCACATTTAACTCCTGAAATACATACTCAATCTGTATCAGCTTCTCAAATTTAGCTCCAATACTTTCTCTAAACGCAGATTCTATTTCTTTACGAATAATAAATACGATTTTTCCGAAACCGGCTCTTATCGCATCAAATATGGAATAATCAATTATCGATTCACCCGAGGGACCAACCGGGTCTATCTGTTTTAATCCGCCATATCTACTTCCCATACCGGCCGCAAGCACTACCAATGAAGGTTTCATAATCACTATTTCTCCTATTCTCGTTTGAATCAAAGTTTATATACCCAGAGCGAAATGGTTTTCAAAAAATAATAAAAATAAAGGAGGTTAAAATTTCGTATAGAAACCAAAAATAAAAAATTTAACAAGCCAAAGGCATTTACCTCCGGTATAATTCAATTATTATAGTACATTTTCACAGCAAAGTAAATATCATTTACGACGACTTATCAAAGCTTTTGAGGAAGATAATATTTACAGTCTATCTGCAAAGAAAATAGGAGTTGGATACTTTTTAACTATACAGAAAGTAACTTTAACGTACGCAGCAGAGGCTAACAAACATCCTTTATGGAAAAAAACGCTTCAGATAATGTAATTTTATTATCTTTGCAAAATTTCTCCACAAAAGAAAGCTTTTCCGGAGAAATATTTTCGGATGTGATTACAATTTTGTCAAATGTATGCTTTTTAAATATTTCAGGCAATTCATCTGAACCCCCAAAAACGTTGCAATTATAAACATACTGTTTTCTTAAAACTGGTTCATCATCTATAATACCAATTACCTTTATAGGATCATTAGCTATATCACAGTATATTCTGTTTAAATAAAAACGGGCATTAATGCCACCGCCATAAAGCAGAACTTTAGTTACATTATCATGTGAATGTGCAGATAAGTAGAGGTTTTTGGTTAATGTAAATTTAACATACCTTAAAAACATCCTTTCTCCCAGAATAAAGACAATAGACAATAAATAAAACATTCCATATTTAGCAACAAATAATCTTAAACTGGTATAGTCTACAAAGAAATAATTCAAGATAAATCCCAACACTGTTCCAAGTGTAATCATTTTGGCCAAATGTACAAAGTCACCAGAACTTATTCGAAGCCAATAAATTCTATATACACCGGAAGCATGTAATATTACAACGATCGGAAGCATGGAGTAAAATATACTGTGGTATAACAATCGCAAACACTCTCCAGAAAAAGAAACTTCGCAAAAAAGAAACTGTGTAATAAAGAATGACAAAGCAATAAATACTACATCATAAAAAGGATGTAGTAATGATATTAAAAGACCTCTTCGAGGTTTATGTAATCCGATAAGAGCTATTTGTGCCGAATCCCAAAGTTCAATACCTGCAAATCGTCTTATAACAGACACTGAAACCAATAATGTTATAACTAGTATAAGTCCGTTTGCAGCGGCACTGAATAGCACCGAAAGAATGGCAATAACACCAAATAACAATGCTAAACAGTATAGGAGCAGTGTTGTAGTTCGATGACTCCAACCTTTATCTAACATACGATGGTGTATATGTTCTCTATCTCCGTAAAAAACCTTCCAGTTTTTTTTGATGCTGCGCCCCCCTAAAAGTATCAATATTTTTCTTCCAATCCTACGCCAAAGAGCTAAAAAACCATCGAACAGTGGTACACCTATAGCAAGTGTCGGTATCAGCACAGCAGACAAAGTCAATGCTTTATTTGATGATACTATGCCAATAACACCAAACATGAAACCAATAAAAGTGCTTCCTGTTTCCCCCATAAAAAGTTTTGCTGGAAAAAAATTATATCTTAAAAACCCCAAACAGGCTGCACCAAGACACAAAATTAAGACAGCTTCCGCAGAGAACCTGCTTACAATAAAAACAACCCCCATGCATAAAGAGGCTACAACACCTAAACCGGCAGCCAAACCATCAATACCATCAATTAGGTTAAAGGCATTCATAAAGAAAAAAATCCAGGCAACGGTCAGAATGAATGACAGATAAGCAGGAAGAACAAAACCTAATAAAGTATCAAACGCTACGCCATTGTACCAGCAACCTACACAAACTATAAATTGAAGCGAAAGTTTATATTTAGCCTTTAATGCAAATCTATCATCTATAAAACCACCTAAAACTAAAATTAAGGCTGGAACTAAAAGCTTATATACAAAATCTACAGAGATAACACCATAATCTCCACCTTGACGAGACACTGATAAATAAATTATGACTGTAATAAAAAAAGAAGCTACTATTGAAATCCCGCCTCCGGTTGGTACAGGATTCTTATGGATATGCCTTTCTCCGGGATAAGCCATCACTCCAAGGACAGGTAACACCTTTATACATATCCTAGTTAATATCAGTGACAAAAAAAAGGATATTACAGGGTACAATATAAATGGGATTAGTTTATAATAAATTGAATACATTTTTAGATTAAACTTGTTTTAATTTTATTTCTAGACGGATTATATCATACTGTTAAGTCTTTATACCCACAGTGAAATGGTTTTCGAAATTTATCCTCCATAGCTCATGCAGAGCGAAGGAGGAAACAATAAAAATAAAGGAGGTTAAAATTTCGTATAGAAACCAAAAATAAAAATTTTAACAGGCCAAAGGGCATGTACCTCCGGTATAAAATATTTAGAGTGACATTTTAATTAGTTATTCTTTTCTTCCGAGGAAATAATCTGCAAGCATTAGAAGAGTGTTTTTTGTCTTTGAGTCGTCAAAAATCGACAGGGCAGAGACTGCTTCAGTAATATATTTTTCAGCCAGAGTCTTTGTATATTCGATCCCCTTGTACGTTATCAATATTTTTTTAAACAACTCAAACTCTTCCACTGAAAAGTCCTTATTACAAATAACCCCCTCCATAAATAAACGATCTTCTTTATTAGCCTTTTTAAGTGCATATATTACAGGCAGGGTAAGCTTTCCTTCTCTTAAATCAGCTCCAACATTTTTTCCAAGTGAATCTGTGTCTGCAGTATAATCGAGCATGTCATCAGTCAACTGAAATACCATTCCCAGCCTGCTTCCATAAATAGAAACAGCTTTTTCTTCCTCCTCTGAAGCATCAGACAAAATAGCGCCGACTCTACAGGCTCCTTCAATCAAAATACCTGTCTTATTGCGAATAATATCAAAATATTCTTCTTCGGAAATACTCATGCTTCCTTTATTTATTAACTGATGTATTTCACCTTGAACCATTTTTTGAGAAATGCCTGAAAGAATATTGATGATTTTATTATTACCGTATTCACTAACAATAGAGGTGGACTTTGCAAAAAGAAAATCTCCGGTCAGAACAACAATTGAATTATCCCATAAAGAATGGGCTACAGGCTTTCCTCTACGCAATTTAGCGTCATCTACAAGGTCATCATGAAGAAGCGTAGCCGTATGTAAGTATTCAAAAATAACGGAAAGGGTTTTGTCTAAATCTCCATTGTAGCCACAGAGCCTTGAGCAAAGTATCATAAGAAGAGGTCGTAATCTTTTCCCCCCTGCAAAAAGGATATGTCCGGCAACATCGCGTACAATATCAAGGTACGGGTCAAGTTGTTTTACAAGTTCTTTTTCTATATCATGAACATCCTGTTTTGTTATTAAAAGGATATCCTGTTTTAATTCACTCATTCAAATACTCCGATTATTACAGACCTCTATAACAATATTGTCTTCAGGTCAAGAAAATCACTTCTTTGTTTATAATATATAAAAAAACTTCTTGGCTTTAAAAGGTGACTTCTAAAACAAAGAAATTTTAACTATTCAAAATAATATAGTCCCATAAAACAAATACAATTTTT
Source organism: uncultured Victivallales bacterium (assembly GCA_964625675.1). Classification (GTDB taxonomy): domain Bacteria; phylum Verrucomicrobiota; class Lentisphaeria; order Victivallales; family GWF2-38-69. Next base: position 15,061 of record CAZVCD010000027.1, read on the forward strand.
TTAGGAACAAAAAAATCAGTATTAACATCTTTTTACATGAATTTAAGTTAAATAATGTTAACTACTATCAAGGGGTAAAAATAATATTGATCTTATAGAAATAGAATTAACTCCAACAATAAAAACCACTTAAATTTTATAGCTTAAATGCATAAATTACAATAACATGAGAACATTTATAATTTAAATATACTAATTAATTACTTTAGGCAAGAAAAAAAGCTATCTATTAAATAAATACTTTATAATATTTTTTACTGAACATACAGAACTAGGGGTAACTTTTTTGCATATTATATTTGCTATTACATCAGGAGATTTGCTGTTATTAAAAACTTTGTTGTATATAAAATTTTCAAGTGGTGTTTTTGTTAAAAGAAAATTACATATTGTAAAAGCTGTACAATAAGCAGGTTTCATCTCTTTGTTAATATTTTTTATATATTCTCCTAAGAGAGTTTTCTTTGTATTTCGTCCTTCTATCATGTTAATAGTGGATTTTGCTGCAATAATTCCAGAAGTCAAAGCTTTACCAATACCTCCTCCGGAAAATGGGTAAGTTGATCCCATTACCTCTCCCGCTAAAACAACATCAGGGTAATTTTTCATAGCTTTTAAGTTAGTAAAATTTGTTCTTAAAAATGCACCCTTTGGATATTGTATCCATTCTCCATCGCATTTATAGGTTTTATTTGTTTCAATGATAAAACTATCAAGACACTCTTTAAGATTAAGTTTACGTGCTTTTAAAATTTTACCTCCACAACCTACGTTAAAAACATTGTTCCCCATTGGAAATATCCATAAATAACCAGGATTGAGTTCCTTCAGAAAAAAGTATGTTCTTTCCTTAACAGGCCAATTTGCTTTATAATAGCCTCTGTAGGCAACCTGATCCGGTTTTGAATATTTATATGTATTTATACTGGAGAAAATTTTACCGGATTGACAGCCTGTAGCAATTATAATATATTTTGCGTCAATATAACTTTTATTCAAGGTTTTAGGGCAGGATACCTCTACCTTATAAACATTGTTTTCTGTATGAATATTTCCTGCAAAACTTTTAACAGAAAATTTCACCCCCATCTTAATAGCTTTAGCTAATAAAATATTATCAAGATCTTTTCTTGGTAGTGTAAGAGCTTTGGTGTCTATAGTAACAAGTTTATCTTTGCTTGGATATAATTCTTTTATTTTACATTTATAACCTATTTTTTCTACTTCATGAAGCAAATCAAAAGACTCTAATACATCAAATGCTTCCCCTGAAATAGCATCCCCACATACCTTATCTCTTGGGAATTCAGATTTATCTATCAATATAGGAATATAACCTTTTTCAGCTAAGTAAATTGAAGCAGCTGTTCCGGCTGGCCCAGCACCAATAACTAAAATTTCAGTGTCATTCATTCTAAACTTTTCCTCTAACCAATATTACAAAAGCTATACCGAATAAACTGCGAAGAGTGCACATATATTTCTATCTGGTACATTATAACGGGTAATATAAAAATTAAAGTGATTGTTTATAGATTCAATCAAAACTAAAGCGGCATGAGCGAGAGAATAAATAAACATTTCATATTCTATCCAGACAATAATTTTTCTATAGCACGTTCACTGTCAACAGCAATTATCTGATCAAATAACTGTCCAAGCTCACCACTCATAATATTAGGAAGATCGTATATAGAAACACCAAACCGATGGTCTGTTACCCTATTCTGAGGAAAGTTGTAAGTTCTTATTCTTTCGCTTCGGTCACCGGTGCCTATCTGCTGTCTTTTTGAATCAGCCTGTTTTGCAGCTTCCTCCTGTTGCTGAACCTCAAGAAGCCTGGCTCTTAAAATTCTCAATGCGGTAGCTTTATTTCGATGCTGCGATTTTTCCTGCTGAGATGCGACACTTACGCCGGTAGGGATATGAGTTGCGCGCACAGCCGAGTCAGTAGTATTAACACACTGCCCACCAGGGCCGGAAGAACGAAAATAGTCATAACGTAAATCTTCTTCTCTTATCTCAAGCTCAACCTCTTCAGCTTCCGGTAAAACAGAAACAGTAATAGTAGATGTATGAATCCTTCCTCCGGACTCAGTAGTAGGAATTCTCTGCACCCGGTGAACACCAAATTCATACTTCATAAGCGAGTATACATCATCTCCGGCCAAGGAAAAAACTGCCTCTTTTATCCCCCCTAGAGAACTGCCTGTAAAATCCAATACTTCAAGTTTCCAACCCTTTATTTCTGCAAACCTAGTATAGGCCCTGTGCAGTTCTCCGGCAAATAATGCCGCTTCGTCGCCACCAGCAGCAGGTCTAATCTCAACAATAATATCACGATTATCATTAGGATCAGGAGGTAAAAGCGATATTCTCACCTTGCTTTCCAATTTAGTAATTTCGCGCTCAAGATTTTGAATATCTACTGAAATCATTGATTTCATTTCTTCATCATCTTCTTCATCAAGAATTAGACGATTATCGTCTAACTCCGCAATAGCAGATGTCCAGCGATCATAATCCCGAAATAAAGTACTTAATTTCTGATGTTCCTTTGATACTTCTCTATACTCCTGCTGACGGGAGAAAATACTAGGGTCCGAAAGGCGCTTCTCAAGCTCATTGAGATGCTCTTTCAAATTTTTTATATGCGGAGATATATCTTCAGGTTTTAATTCTATCATAGTTCAAGTTAAACTTCCAGGTTAGTCAACAGCCTACCTCGTTGGCTAAATTATTTACAGGCAGACCTATTTTTCTAATAATTTCAGAATATTGCTACTAAATAACATACGGATTCATAATATATTTTGCCCTTTTATCCAGAGATAAAAGAGCTTACTTATAATGAATCCGTACTTTTAAACAAACCAGAATAAAATAGGTTAAACTATTCCTTCATTCCATAACGTTTGCGGAACTTGTCAATACGTCCAGCTGTATCAATCAATTTACTTTGTCCTGTAAAGAAAGGATGACAGCTTGAGCAAATTCCCACTTTAATAGCAGGAGAAGTTGATTTTACGTCCCAAACTTTACCGCAGGCACAGCTTACGGTAGCTTTTCCATATTTTGGATGTATTTTTTTTCTCATTTTCTAAAAACTCCATATTTATTAAGAAAATATTATATTTATATGTAAATTTACTAAAATAAAACACATAAGAGATTTGAATTTAATACAACTTAAAAAAAAATCAAGGTATTCAGACATACTTTTCTTATATTTTAGCTTCAATAATTAAAACACTCCGTCTACTATTAAATATTACATCCTTTCAGCAAAAAGTCCCCAAGCCTTATCTTCAAATTCAAAATATAATATCGTGGTAAAACCTGCATAATATCTTGAGGTTATTTCTGCTGTAACAGCCTCTTCCGCTAAATCTATAAAAGGTGCAAAAATATAATTTTTATAATTATCTTTATCGTTATCAAATTTCTGTTCAAGAGTAAGAATGACATTATTACCTTTAACAAAACCCCCTTTTACCTCCATTGGTGTATGGCGGTTACAGGCTTTATTAACTATTTCCGATGCCTGGCGATAGTCAAAGATAACATCTTTTAAATTTATTTTTAAAATCTTATTCATTCGTAATAGACACTTTCCCCTTTTAATGGAACTTTCTTCGCCAATAATGTCGCATTATTGGCAACATCCTGACCATCGATATATTTCAACGGCGAGAGTTCAACTAAACAATCTGGTTCACCGTTTGCTTTTCTGGGAATTTTTATTCCAGCAAACTTTTCAAGCCTAGCTGCATCTCTTGCAATCAACATTTTCTTGCAGCTTTCTACTGAATCCACTCCAGTCTTATTTTTTGTTGGAGCAAATTCTTCTTCTCTTGCAGCCTCAAGTATGATTGTTTTATCCGCGAGTGACAAAGCATCAAAAATAAAAGTTTCCAGTTTAACTGCATTAATATCATTAGGTTGAACCTTGTGCCCGGTTTCATCAATATAAGATACTTTTTTCTCTGCTCTATGCCATGGCAATGAAATACTTCCATCCTGAGTTAAACGTTCTACGAACTTTCTGCTTATCACATGTATAGCCGGACTGCCCGCCACAAAACATAAATTACCAGATGCGTCTGTCTTTTCCGCCAATTCTATTGGCATATCGCTGTATTCTATAATCATCAACCTGCCGTTTGACACACAAAAATTTCCCAATTTTTCAGAAGGTCCTGTTTTTGAAAGCATAATAGAGCTCATCTCTGATTTTTCTAAACAATGAAGACCAATTAACAACGGATTTACCACCGAAACCAACGGGTTATCAATCTGAAAAAAAGATATATACTCAATACCTCTTTTTCTCATATCTTCCAAAGCACCTGAATTCCTCAAGGCTAAAAGACTCCCACCATGACCATTTGGTGCCAAAGCCAAAGAATGTTTTTCATCTAGTGGTATTTTTCCATTACCACCAATTGCAGGCATTGTTCCCTGCTTAAAAAACATAACATTAGATTCAGATAAGCCAAAATAAGAATTATTTTTAAAAAAATCTCTAGTTGTTTTATCATTCATGTCGCTGGTCATAATATACCATGGCATGCATTTTCCGTATTTTTCAGAAGCACGTTTTATGGATTCAGCAAAATACTTAAAAAGTGATTTTCCTTTTATCGGTGTAATAGGGTATGTTCCTTTCGGACCATCAAATCCAAGTCTTGTTCCTTGTCCACCTGCAACAGTGAAAGCAGCTACTTGACCTTTAGATAATAGGTTTTCTCCATGTTTAACAGCTTCACTATACAATTTTTTCTGTTCATCATTCTTTGGGATCAAGGGAAAAAAAGGAGCTGGAATTAAATCTTTGGGCATAGCATTATCCGGTACATTCTGCACATGTGATTGTATCAACTTTTCAATCTCATCCCAGTCTATTTTTTCCAGTTGATTGGCTAGAATATTTTTCTGTTTATCAGATAGTTCATCCCAAAAACTTAACAAATGTCCCTGGTTATGTAGCTTAAGTTTTTTATAAATTTCTTTATACATATTTCCACCTAGTTTTAATGTTAAACAATCACTTACTACATATACAAATATAAACCTAACTGATAATATTTCTATTTACAAACGTCTAAAAAAAGTTCCAAGCAAAGCACTGATAAAAATTTAATTTCTTAAAACTATATAGAAAACTCGAAAAAAACTCATAACTGCATATATTATTCTGTTAAAAAACAGTAAACTACTATTTGAGAAAAAAATATAATTTTTAGGAGAGAATAATGACAAACCACGGACAGGAACTTGCTAAAGCAGGATTAGCAATTAAAGCGATAAAACTAAACCCCGATACCCCTTACCTATGGGCTTCGGGCTATCATATGCCTATATATAATGATAATAGAATGTTCCTTTTTTTTCCAGAACACAGGGAATTAATTATTGAAGGATTTAAAGACATAATAAAAATAAATAATATCAAATTTGATATCATAGCAGGCACATCAACTGCTGGCATCCCACATGGAGCACTGTTAGCAGACAGACTAAACGTTCCTTTTATATATATCAGAGACAAACCCAAAGCACACGGTCTTAAAAACCAGATTGAAGGAATTGATGCGGAAAGCGATCTTAAACAAAAATCTGTTTTAGTTATTGAAGACCTTATCTCCACCGGCGGTAGTTCAGCCAGAGCAGTACAAGCCGTAAGAGACGCAAATGGCATAGTAAATTACTGTATTTCTATTTTTAGCTACGGTCTAAACAAAGCCGCAAGCGCTTTCAATAAACTCGATATTCCGTGCGAAACTATTTCTATTTTAACTTATGATGTTTTACTTGAAGCCGTAAAAGAAATCGATTATATGTCAGATGCGCAAATAAACCTCCTTAAAGAATGGAAAGACGACCCGTTTGAATGGGGCAATAAACACGGTTTTTCTAAGATCGAAAAATAAACAAGAAAGGCCGTAAAAGAAAAAAAACGGCCTCCCTATACGACTTACTTCCCGTCGGATTACCTTATATATTCGAAAGATAGGGAAAACTCTCTAAGCTGCCAATCTTTTGACCTCCATTGGGATAAAAACCCACTGATTAAAAAGGAGATTAGGGACCAAAAATAAAAAAAATCAACAAGCCAAAGGCATATACCTCCGTTATATTTTGTGATTTATGCAAAAAAACAAGTGAAATATTTACAAAACTATGTTATAAATATTTTAATGTGGCTATTTAGGTAATATCCTGGTTTTACTATAGCATATATTGGTACAATTTTTCATAATAATATCCAAATTCAAATGGAGGAATCAAAAATGGATTCT
>CAZVCD010000028.1:0-20669 GCA_964625675.1 uncultured Victivallales bacterium
AGAACATATAATCTATATATGTATATTATTTAAAGTTAAAATTTATTATATAGTAATATAGTTACTTTAGCTACTAGGCTCAAAAATATAGATCGCGTTCGTCTTTTTTGGTGATCCTATTGAGTCTGTCAATGATCTCTTTTTTCATTTTTGGATCAGGAATTTTGGAGAGTTCTGATTCTATCAGTTTGTTGCCGGCTTCTTTGGTTTGTTTTGAAGCATAGTCAACGAGATATTCTTCTAATGTGACAAGTGCGTTTGGAGTGCAGAATTTTTCAATAAAACCTGGGATAGCAAATTCCATAAAACGTTCACCAGTTCTGCCAACACGATAACATGCTGTACAGAAACTCGGAATATATTTATCTTGTAGAAGTTCGAGAATAATTTCATCCATAGATCTCATGTCACCAAGACAGAACTGTTCTTTTCTTTTCTGATTTTTATCTGAATTAGAGTACCCACCGAGTTCTACCCTTGTTCCTGCATCAATCTGAGAAACACCAAAACTCATGATTTCTTTTCTGATTTCCGGAGATTCGCGCGCAGTTAGTATCATTCCTGTGTAGGGAACTGAGAGACGCAGTATCGCAACCAGACGTTTAAAATCAAAATCGTTAACTAAATATTTATCGTCAATTTCAACTCCATGTGCCGGTTGAAGTCTTGGGAAGCTTATTGTATGCGGACCGACACCAAATCTATCCTGTAGGAAAAGAGAGTGCTTAATCATAGCCAGTACTTCAAACTTCCAGTCGTATAAGCCAAATAAGGTTCCGATTCCAACATCATCACAACCTGCTTCAAAAGCTCTGTTTAATCCGTCGAGACGATAGAGATAATCTCCTTTGCACGTATTCTTTGGATGCATTTTAGCGTAAGTTTCATGGTGATATGTTTCCTGGAATATCTGATAAGTACCAATCCCGGATTCTTTGATAATTTTAAAATCATCACGGTTTACAGGAGCGGCGTTAATATTAACACGACGGATTTCGCCATGTCCTTTTTTTATAGAATAAACGTCTCTAACAGTTTTAGCAATAAACTTTGCATCGTACTGAGGATGTTCGCCAAAGACCAATATCAAACGTTTATGTCCGGTATCTTCCAATGCTTCGATTTCTGCTTTAATTTCAGTGTCAGAAAGAGTCTTTCTAACGGTTGAACGTAGAGTTTTTCTGAAAGCACAGTATGCGCAGTCGTTAATGCAGTGATTGCCTATATAAAGAGGAGCAAATATTACTATTCTATTTCCGTACACAGATTTTTTGAGATCTCTGGCAGCATTAAAAATTTCTTCAACAACATCCGGGTCATCTGCGGCAAGGAGCACAGCTGTTTCTTTTACAGACAACGGCTGTTTATCCATGCTTTTAGCTATGACATCTCTGACGTGTTTGATATCTTCTTTTGTGTTCGCAATGGTATCAGTTAATTTTGCATCATTAATAAAATCATTACATACACTGGAGAAATCTTTTTTATACGTCATTTTGAACTGCCTTAAGTTTTGGAAATAACTCTTTAGTGATTAGAAAAACCCACCCCTTAATCCCCTCCCAGGAGGGGAGCTTTGGTGTTAGTAATCCCCTCCCAAGAGGGGAGCTTTGGTGTTAGTTGCTTCACATTTATTTGTTTGTTTCTTGTATCGGTAAACTTTTTAGGATGATATTAAATGTTGTGCCGACGCCAAATTCGCTTTCGACACTAATCTCTCCATCATACAGCGAAACAAGTTTTTTAAGGATAGAAAGTCCCAGTCCGCTTCCTTCAATATTTTTAGTTTTCTCATTTTTGAATCTTACAAATTCACCGAACAGACGTTCTTGTTCTGCAGGTTTCATTCCTATACCTGAATCAGCAATAGCAATCTTTATTGAATCTTTATCTTTGGTGATGGTAATGTCGACCCGTCCGTTGTCATTGTTATATTTTATAGAATTTGAAATTAAATTATTAAACATAATTTCAAGTTCGCTGCTGTCGCCGTTGAGTAAAATATTTTCTGAAGAGTGGAGTTCTACAGTAACACCTTTTTTATCAGCTATCGGTGCATTGGTTTCAATAGATCTATTAACCGAGTCGACAATATTGATTTCTGCTATTTGTCTGACTTTCTGACCGGATTCAATTCGTGTGAGATCGAGTAGATCAAATATTAGCTTGCGCATACCGCCAAGTCGGTCCAGAGAACGTTTTAACATTTTATCGTAACTGTCGATATCATTTCCGGCAATTCTGCCGTCTATAACGCGCAAATAACCTTCCACTGCATTAAGCGGGGCCTTAAGCTCATGGGAAAGAACGGAAAGAAACTGAAAACGGAGTTTCTTTTTTTCTTCTTCAAGTCTTTTTGCTCTTCTATGCAAAACAACACTGGTTCCTGCTTTTCTAATGACACTCCTCAACTCTTCAGGAGTAAAAGGTTTTGCCAAAAAATCAAAAGCCCCATTTTTAGTAGCACTGACTGCAATTTCAAGAGAGGCATATGCTGTCATCATTATAGCTAGAACGCCATAGTTTTTTTCTTTTATTACCCCTAGAATATCCAGTCCGGTAATATCTCCTAGTTTATAGTCAAGGAGAGCAATGTCATACTTATCTTTTTTCAATAATTCAAGGGCTTCATTTCCTGACGCTGCTTCAGTTATCTCGAAGTCGAATGTATCATTAATACCTTCAATCTGGAATTTAAATCTACGGAGAGATCTAGATGCGCCTCTCCGCATACCTGATTCATCATCAACAAGCAGTAATTTTAAATTTGACATTTTATTTATTATCCAGAAGTTTATCTATTTCACTTCGAAGTTGCTCTATCCTAATATCTTTATTCATAATAGTGTCAGCCTTAATCCATGAACGCATTTCTTCAGTAGAAGCATCAAAGTGAAGGCCTGTTTCATTTGTAACACTTGTTGCAATAATAACCGGAATATCTGGGTATTTATTTTTTAGTTTATAGCTTAAAATGAATCCACTATCGGCATTTTCCATCATTAAGTCAAAGACTGCTATATCAAATTTTTCTTTATTAATAAGTTCTTCTCCCTCTGCCTGAGAGGTTCCGGTAATAACATTGAACCCGTAAGATTCTAAATAAAATGTTATAAGATCTAGAAAATCGGCATCATCATCAACCAATAAAGCACTTTTACCTTTATAATTTTTTTCATATTCAGTCATATTCATTTCCTTTTTTATAAGCTTTTTTTGAAATAGTAACGCACCAGTCATAGCAATTACTAAAAATATTATTCAAATTTATCCCTTATCTTTTCTTGGGAGTTTGATCGTAAAAGTTGTTCCTGTAGGACCTTCTTCCGAATTGGTGTTTGATTCTATACTAATACTGCCTTTGTGCGTTTTTATGATACCATATGTAACGGCTAACCCCAGTCCTGTCCCTTTTCCTATCTGTTTTGTTGTAAACAGAGGTTCAAAAACTTTATTAATTATTTTTTTATCAATTCCCGTACCGTTATCTTTTACAATAATTGTAATATATCTTTCCTCGTCTGAAGCTGAAATGTCAATAACTCCACCATTTGGCATTGCATCAATAGCATTAGTTACCAGATTTATAAGTACTTGAGTTATTTTATCTTTGTGAACTTCGGCTATAGGATCAATGAAATCTGTATTGATATTGATTTCAATTTTTTCACGTTTGGTAATAAGGTGCAAAGTGTGTTTGAGAAGCTCTTCTATATTTGTTGCCTCTAATACTACTTTATTTTTACGAGCAAAGTTTAATAAGCCCGAAACAATAGTTTTACACCTTTCAGCCTGCTCTACAATTAATTCAATATCCTCTTTAAATTCGCCTAATTCAGATACCTCATTCATATCTTCCAGCAGTACGCTTGCATTAAGGAGGATAACTCCGAGAGGGTTATTGATTTCATGTGCTATGCCGGCTGAAAGCTGTCCCATGCTTGCGAGTTTTTCAGCATTAAATAGAGCTTCCTGAGCTTTTTCTAGATCTAATTTAGAAACATTCAAATCTTTAAGAGAATTTTTCAATCTTTCAATTGTCGTAGGCAAACACATTTCATTTTCTGCTAGTCCAGAGAAAATAGCTAAAGCATGTTCCTTACAGGTTTTGTACCCACAGGCACCACAGTTTAACTCATCTTCTTTGCTGAATTTCCCCATTTTATTCATAATGTCAACCAGCTCTTTTTCAGATGGGATAGGCATCCTGGTGTCCTCAAAATGGAATTTAGTATCCATTTTAAGATCCTTTTTAAGAAATTCATGGTATATATCTCTATTGCCGTGTAAGTCTGTGTACTGGAATTGTCTTCCTACATAGTTGCTTACTGCTGCTCTTCTAGCAAAATAAGATTGTCCAGGTGGCATTCCGGCTCCCATTATACATCCTTTGCAGCAAAGAAGTTCAAGAAGGTTAGAAGAGTATGTTTCTTCATAAAATTCTTTAATTGCTCGCACAAAATCTTCTTTCCCATCTGCAATAAGTATATTTGAGTTTAGTAGATTTACCCTCATGTCAGCTGCCTGAAGCATCCCTCCACTTAATGAAAAAAGTGACCCAAGGCCAGCTTTGGGCGGATCGAAATCAGACATTTCCAAAGAGGCAGTATCTATTTTTGCATCTTCTATAATAGACGTCAACTCTCGGAAGGTGAGAACTGAATCTACTTCTTTGCCGTCTTTTGTATTATATCTGGCTGCTTCACCTTTTTTAGCAATGCATGGTCCGATAAAAACAATTTTTATATCTTTACCATACACGAGACGAAGAGCTCTGGCTGTGGCAATCATCGGAGAAACAACTGGGGCTAGCTGTTTAACAAGTATCGGATGATATTTTTCTACATATGATACTATGCCAGGGCAGGTGGTTGCTATATAAGACTTATCGTGGTTATTAAAAATCATTTCTTTATATTTATGCGCTACAAGGTCTGCTCCAAAGCCTACCTCACATACATAGTTAAAGCCTAGCTTACGAAGCATTTCTACAAAAAGGCCAGGATTCAAGTCAGGGAATGCAGCCGGAAAACTTGGAGCCACTATAGCGATAACTTTATCTTCTGAATTTAATAATTCATTTACTTCAGGTATAGAGTCATAGTATTGTTTTGCATTTTGAGTACAGACAAGAAGGCAGTTTCCACATCCAATGCATCGTTCGGCAATTACCTCCGCCTGCCCATCTATCACACGGATAGCTTTGGCCGGGCAGTCCCTAACACAGGTGTAGCACAACTTGCATTTTTCACTGATAGTTGTAATTAGAGGGGTCTTTTTTTCCATAACTTTTTATGCTTAATTAAATAGTTATTACCGCAGTACATCTTTTTTTGAATAACTTGTATGCAGTAGTTCATGACTTTTTTTACCTAAAGGTTTCCCTAGGAATTTATCATATAGTTCCTGGACACTTTTATTTGAATGAGACGTTCTAAGTGAATCCTCACGGTCAATAGAATATAAGCTTTTAAGTCTTGCCTTGATTTTTTCCGGGTCAGTGCTAAGAGGTTGGCCCCCTCCGGCAATACAGCCGCCCGGGCATGTCATCACTTCTATGAAATGAATATCATCTCTACCATTTTTTATCTCGTCAAGCAGTTTTGATGCGTTGCCTATACCGTTTATTACGGCAAATCCCAGTTTTAAATCTCCGACAGTTACACTTGTTGTTTTAATGCTTTTCATTCCACGAACATCTTCAATCTGTAATGATTTTAGCTCTTTTCCTGTAAGCATATTGTATGCAGTTCTAAGGGCAGCTTCCATTACTCCGCCTGTAGCACCGAAAAGTTTACCGGCAGAACTTCTTGTTCCAAGAGGATTATCTGCGATACCATGGTTTAAGGTGTTAAACTCTATTCCGAACATCTCAATAAGACGAACTAGTTCTCTCGTCGAAATTACTGCATCAATATCCGGTGTCTTATTATGTGCCATTTCCGGGCGAACAGCCTCAAACTTTTTAGCTGTACACGGCATAATAGAAACTGTATAAATATCTTTAGGGTCTATGCCCTGCTGTTGGGCAAAATAACTTTTTATTATTGCACCGAGCATTTGCTGAGGACTTTTGCATGTAGAAATATTGTCCAGCATTTCAGGATAGAACTGTTCAGCATATTTAATCCATCCTGGAGAACAGCTTGTTATCATTGGAAGCTTTCCACCGTTCTGTATTCTATGAATCAGTTCTGATGCTTCCTCCATAATAGTAAGGTCTGCAGAGAAGCTGGTGTCGAATACATAATCAAATCCCATTCTTCTCAATGCCGTTACCATTAGGCCGTTAATATCTACACCAGGCTCCATTCCGAATTCTTCTGCAAAAGAAACAGAAACTGCAGGAGCATGCTGTACTACAACTATTTTCTTTGGGTCACTCAAAGCATCCAAAACTTGTTTTGTATAGCTTTGTTCCCTAAGTGCACCTGTTGGACAGACCATTATGCACTGACCGCAATTAATACAACTTGAGATATTCAGTCCCTGCTCAAATGCAGGGGCTACTATTGTATCGCTACCGCGTCCTACAAAATCTATTGCAGAAACATTCTGTACTTCTTCACATACTCTAATACATTTTCCGCAAAGAATACATTTTGACTGGTCTCTGACAATTGCTGGACTTGTGCAATCAACATGATAAGCAGTTTTGCTCTTACCAATAAACCTTCTTTCTCTGACACCATATTCCTGAGCAAGTTTTTGAAGCGTACATTGACCATTTCTAACACAGTATAGGCAGTCATCAGGATGGTTTGACAATAGGAGTTCAAGTATAGTCTTTCTTGCACGTATAACCTTAGGAGAGTTTGTAGTTATTTTCATACCTTCCTGGACAGGGTATGAGCAACTTGGAACTAATCCTTTCATGCCTTCAACTTCAACAGAACAAATTCTACATGAACCAGTAGGAATTAGACCCTCTATATGGCATAGAGTCGGGATTTTTATTCCAGCACGGTTGAGTGCTGTAAGTATGGTTTCATCAGGTTTAGCTTCTATAACTCTTTTATTAACATGTATTTCAAACATTTTTTACCTCATTTTTACAGCAGTTATTCAATAATAATTGCATTGAATTTACAAGTTTCCATACAAGCACCGCACCCAATGCATTTATCAGGAATAATATAATGCGGAGTCCTTTTTGCTCCCATAATTGCTCCAGTTGGGCATTTTTTGGAACACGCAGTACAGCCTATACAATTTTTTCCTATAATTTTATATTGAATCAAGTCTTTGCAAACACCGGCCGGGCATTTTCTTTCGAAAATATGCTGTTCATATTCATGCCTGAACCATTTCAGTGTACTTAATACAGGGTTAGGGGCTGTCTGTCCCAATCCGCATAAACTTGTATCCTGTATAATTTTTGCTAGTCTGTCAAGATACATGAGTCCTTTGAATCTCTGTAATGCTTCACCAGCTTTTTCATTTTTGCGGCCGCGGGTTATATCTTCAAGTATTCCCAACATGTGTCGCGTGCCTTCTCGGCAAGGTATGCATTTTCCGCAACTTTCTCTCTGAATAAAATCCATAAAGAATTTAGCCAAGTCGACCATGCACGTGTTTTCATCCATTACAACAAGGCCGCCTGAGCCCATCATTGCGCCTACTTCTTTTAAAGACTCATAATCAATTTCTATATCAAGCAACTGTTCCGGTATGCATCCACCTGAGGGACCGCCAATTTGTACAGCTTTGTATTTTTTACCTTTAGGAATTCCTCCACCTATATCGAAGACTATATCACGGAGTTTTGTTCCCATGACAACTTCAACCAGTCCCGTTCTTGTAATTTTACCTGAAAGGGCAAAGACTTTTGTCCCTTTACTGGACTTTGTTCCATAGGAGCTAAACCACTTGCTTCCATATTCAATAATTCCCGGTACATTTGCAAATGTTTCAACATTGTTAATAATGGTTGGCTTTCCAAATAATCCGCTAATAGCAGGAAATGGAGGACGAGGACGCGGCATTCCGCGTTTTCCTTCAATACTGTGTATGAGTGCAGTTTCTTCGCCGCATACAAATGCACCTGCACCTTTTTTAATTATTATATTTAGGCTAAAACTGGTATCAAGAATGTTGTCGCCTAGGAGACCATATTCCATTGATTGCTTTATTGCTATTTGAAGCCTTTCGATTGCCAAAGGATATTCTGCACGAATATATATGTATGCTTTACTTGCTCCGATGGCGTAAGCGCCCAGTGCAAGTCCTTCCAGAAGTCTATGAGGGTCACCCTCGATAACTGCTCTGTCCATGAACGCACCTGGGTCACCTTCATCAGCATTACATATCATATATTTCTGTTCACAATCTCTGTATTGAGCAAATTTCCATTTCATGCCAGTCAGAAATCCGCCGCCGCCGCGTCCACGGAGACCACTTTTTTCTACAATATTACATACTTCCAAAGGGGCTGTTGAAGAGATAGTTTTAAAAAAGGCTTTATATCCTCCGCGTGCGATATATTCATCAATGTTGCAGGGATCTATAAGACCACAATTCTTTAAAACAAAACGTGTTTGAGGAGCAAAAAAGGGATGTTCATCTAGAAAAATAATATTATTCCAGGCTTCAAGTGAATCGTTTCTATGCTGTCCTAAAACGTTTTCTTTTTTTATTTTTCCGTTTAAAGCACCTTCGATTATTTCGATAACGTTATCTTCGAATACATTTTTAAATGAGAGACGTGTTTTGCCTGGGAGCTGGATATCCATTATCGGTTCATCCGCACAAAGTCCAATGCAGCCCACTTTAACAATCTCTAACTTATTATTTTTATATTTATCAAGTGCAGCTAAAACTTTATTTGCTCCGGCACTTATTCCACAAGTTGCAGTGCCTAAATAAATGACTGGCTTTTCAACTACATTTCTCTGTATGGATGTCAAAATTTTATTAAGTTTAGGATCTTCCGATTTTTTTTCATCACAGATATTTAACAGTAACTCTTTACCATAGAGGTGTATGTTATTTTCAATTTTCATAGTCAATGTCTCCGGTTTTACTGGCTTTTGTCTTTGTTTCTGTAAATATCTAAAACTCTTTTAATATCAGATGGTGCTAAATTAGCATAATATTCCCCGTTAATGCTTATGACAGGCGCCAAGCCGCAGGCGCCGATACAGGCAACTACTTCAATACTGAATTCACCATCTCTTGTAGTATTACCGGCTGTAATATTAAGTTCGCTTTCAATTCCGGCTAAAATAGCGGCTGAGCCTTTTACATGGCAAGCTGTTCCCCTACAAACCATTATGTGATTTTTCCCTGTAGGCTGAAACCTGAATTGATTATAAAAGGTTGCAACTCCATAAATTTTGCTTGTAGGCAGTTTTAAGTGTTTACCTATTTCAATTACTGCTTCTTTGGAAAGGTATCCCTGTGCATCCTGTACTTCCTGAAGAATTGGAATTAAAGAATCTCGTCCAGCACCTTTATGCTGTTCGATAATGTAACCAATGCTTTCCTTATTCATAATCAAACTGCTTTCTTTATAATTTTATTTAATGACTTGATTAGCACAACATGCTTTTTTTAAGATAATTATTATCTTCAACAATGTAATAAATATAGCATTAAATCATTAAAAATAAAGTATTTATAGGCCTAAAAATGAAGAGGAATTGCGGACTATTTTATGGTAAGCAAGGGGAAACATAAAAAATATGTAAAAAAGTTGGATGTTTTTAAAATATTATAAAATTTGAATTATTATGTCAAACGGCATATATAGGGGGTGGTTTGTATCTATCATATAAGAATCTAAAAACCTAGGATAAACACCTAGAAAATCAATCGTTTAATGACCAAGAATTTTAGCTAATTATTATTTACCATATTTATTACATTAACTATGGTACGCAATTGACCTTGTTTGCTGGATATGTTTACGTACCTGAATATCCCGTTCCGCAGCTATCGGCGGAAGAGCCATAGGATACGCAAGAGTAAACCGTTTTATTCGCATTCCCTCCCTGGCCGCACTCCTTCGATTCTACATCCTTCCCCCCGTCCGCACATAAATTTCGCAGAGGAGCCAAATCAGCACACACCTGTATTGTTGACCCCAACCCCAACATTGCACCCATTTATGCTTGTGTCGTTCCCGGAGAAGCATATACCGCCGCCAGAGTCTCCAGCGGCACATCGCTTTTCAGGCGAGCTCTAAATAGCTGTTCCTGTCCTCCTTCAGATTTATTGTTTGAAAATATGTAGCTATTTCAAAATTTAAGTATTGACTAAATTGAATCAAGTCGCTTATAATGGTTAAAAAAGCAGAGTGATTTTTCTTACCTACATACAAACTTTCGGAAGAAAGAATGAAAAATAATGGGCGGTGATATAGATTTTTGGGCTACACACATACAATATGCAGCCGAGTATGCTCAAACATGGGGCTTTCTAATTATTTTCCTATTTATGGCGATAGAGAGTTCATTTATACCTTTTCCAAGTGAAGTAGTTTTGATTCCAGCCGGCTTTCTTGCCTATAGAGGTGGGTTGAATTTTGCTTCTCCGGGGTTGGATTTTTCTCTATGTGTAGTAGCAGGAATGACAGGTTCTGTTGCAGGTGCATTTTTTAATTATTATTTAGCTTTGTTTTTAGGGAGGCCATTTTTATATAAATACGGAAAATACTTTTTTATTAAACCGGCATTTCTCGAAAGATCTGAAGATCTATTTAGAGAATATGGTGATGGAATGACTTTTATCTGCAGATTTCTACCGGCCATCCGTCATCTGATTTCAATTCCTGCAGGTCTATCTAAAATGTCCAAGATTAGATTTGCATTATTTACAGCCCTTGGTTCCGGATTGTGGTCATTTATATTGACAGCTGTGGGGTTTTACATAGGGAGTATCTCAAAAAAACTGAGCTATAGAGATCTGGTAATTCAGGGCAAGGATATGATAGTTAAAAATTACATTTGGCTTTTTACTGCCGCGGTGTTGTTGTTTGTTATTTATATAATCATTCATTTAAAAATCATGAAATCTTCAAAAAAAGCCAGTCAGTGATAGCTTTTTGCTACCTTATTTAATTTTATCTTTTTTTTGTAAAGACGTTTGTTAGTTTGTTGATTTTTCATTATATATACTATGACTAATATCTTATTTATAACGGAGGTACATGCCTTCGGCTTGATAAAATTTTTATTTTTGGTTTATTTGCGAGATTTTAGTCTCCTTTGTTTTTATTGTTTTTCGAAAACCATTTCGCTATGGGAATAAATAAAAATTGACAGACTTTTCTTAAAATAGAACTGTTGGGAAGGTTTATAATGTCTGATAATAATGAGTTTGATAATCCTGAATTTACACGTTTTGCATCGCTTGTAGCTCATCAGTTGAAATCTCCGGTAGCAGCAGCAGGGGCAATAGTTAAAACTCTACTTGGTGAATATGTAGGTTCGCTAACACCTAAACAAAAAGAGTTACTTTCCAGAGCAAATAAAAGAATAGATGAAGCAATACATACATCTCAGAGAATGGTCTCTATAGCAAATCCCGATGAGCAGAAAAAAAAAACAGCGATAATAACAGATCTTACCCTTATTATAAGAAAAATACATGCCGATTTTTTAGAGAAAGCTGCTTTAAGAGGAATTTCTTTTTCTGTAAAAATTGATTTAGAACCTGCATATGTAAATGCCAGCGAATCTTCATTAACAGAAGTTTTGAATTCTTTGATAAGTAACGCATTAAAATATACTCCTGCGAATGGAAGCATAGAGCTCTTTCTTACTGGCAAAAAACTCTCTGACGGTAGTAAAAAAGTTGAATTATCTGTATCTGATTCAGGAATTGGTGTACCCTCTGAAAATTATAAAAAAATATTTAAACCTTTTTTCCGCTCTGCTCAAACTCAAGGGTCTACATTGCCAGGCTCGGGATTAGGCCTTGCTTTAGTTCATAGTATAGCCACCTCTTTGAATGGGAAGATTAAGGCAGGAAAATCAAAACTAGGGGGAGCAAAGTTTACATTTACATTAGCAAGGGCTTATAAAACAGAAACTAAAGAAAATCAACCTCATAATCCTGCAGCGAGGATGAAAATCGTGATTATAGGAGGCGTGGCTGCCGGTCCTAAGGTGGCTTCAAAAATACATAGACTTTTACCTGAAACAGAAGTGACTATAATAGAAAAAGGAGACCTTCTATCTTATTCCGGCTGTGGGTTGCCATATTATGTGTCGGGAGTGGTAAAAAATCAAACAGAACTTTTATCAACAGCTGTTAAAGAAGTTAGAGATCCTGTATTCTTCCAAAATGTCAAAAATGTTATAGTTTTAAATAGAACAGAGGCTATAAAAGTTGATAGGGATAATAAAAAAGTTAGAATTAAAAACCTGTCTAGTAATAACGAGTCATGGATAAACTATGATAAGCTTGTTTTAGCTACAGGTGCTTTTCCCAGCAAAGCTCCTGTTGATGGTATTAATTTAAAAAATATTTTCACATTACATGGTGTTCATGATGCAGAAGGAATTAAAGCTTTTCTATCTTCTAATAAAGCACAGGATGTTGTAATAGTTGGGGGAGGATTAATTGGTGTTGAAACAACTGAGGCTCTGGTTGCAAGAGGCTGCAGGGTAACAATCATAGAAGAGATGCCGCAAATACTCACTTTGCTTGATAAAGAAATAGCAAAATTAGTTGAACAGTGCCTCGAAAATAAAGGTGTAAAAATACTAACTAACACAAAGTTAAAATTTTTTCATAAGCCGGACAAAAAAGAAACAATTGGTGACGATAATACTTTGTTTTTACATGAGAGTAAAATTTATGTAATAACAGATAAAGAAACTATACCTGCGGACATGGTGATACTTGCAACAGGCGTTAAACCGCAGGTCAAATTAGCTAAAGATTCAGGTTTAGAAATTGGTGTTACCGGGGCTATAAAAGTTAATGAAAAAATGATGACTTCTGATCCTAATATTTATGCTGCAGGTGACTGTGCTGAATCATATGATGCTATTAAGGGAACACCACTTTATTTACCATTAGGTTCATTAGCTAATAAAGAAGGTCGAGTTGCCGCAATAAATATATGCGGTGGCAATGAAAGCATGCCTGGGGTTGTTGGCTCTACAACGTGTAAAGTTTTTGACTATTGCGTTGCTAAAACAGGTTATACAGAGAAATATGCCAAAGAACAAGGTTTTGATGTTGTGTGTAGTTTAACGGCAGGACCGGATAAAGAACACTTTATGCCTGACGTAAAAATGTTAATGCTTAAACTTATAGTAGATAAGGCATCAAGAAAAATTCTTGGAGCTCAGGCTGTGGGAGAGAGCGACGGATATAACAAAATTGATATTGTATCTGCAGCTATTTCTGCGAATATGACAATAGATCAGCTTTCAGGAGTGGACTTTTGCTACGCTCCATCATTTTCTTTGGCAATAGATAATATTATTACAGCTGCTAATGTTGTTAGAAATAAATTGGACGGCATATTCGAAGGAATGTCATCTGCAGAAGTATATAGTAAGCTCTCCAACAAAGAAGATTTTATTCTCTTAGATGTACGCAGTTATAAAGAATATAAAGAAATCAGAATACCTAATTCTGTCCTAATACCGTTAGGAGTCCTAAGAAATAGATTACACGAATTACCAAAAAATAAAGAAATTGTTACTTTTTGTAGTATTTCACTAAGGGGATATGAAGCATCTCTTATTCTTAAAAATGCCGGATTCAATAATGTAAAAGTTATGGACGGTGGAATAGAAATGTGGGGCTATGACGTAATTGTAGGTATTCAATAGTCGTCGTATTTTTAACTTTTCACCAATAGATGATTCTTCTCACAAAAAAACAAATTTTGCAAAACGTAAGTAACGTTAAAAAAACAACCCCCACTCATTGAATATAGAGCAGGGGAAGGGTCAAACTAAAACTGTTGGTTAAAAGCTTATTTTTAAATTCTTGCTTCAATAGCAGCTAATAACTTTTCAGGATCAAGGGGTTTCTGTAAAACTCCCGATAGGCCAAGCTCTGAAGTATCGGCCATACTGTTAAGACTGTCGCCAACAGAACTTAACATAATTACAGGGGCTTTATTACCAAGCAGTTTCATCTCTTTTACGCAATTAATGCCGGAATCAACTTCTTCCATCATTAAATCAACAAAGATAAAATCTGGAGAACATTCTTTATATTTTTTAACGCCTTCTTCGCCTGTAGATGCTTCTATCATTATGAATCCGTTAGACTCAAGAACTAATCTAGCAGAATCAAGAATATCCTGATCGTCATCTACATATAACACTACATATTTATCGTTTTTCATTTTTAGCCCTTTTTTTTAATCACTTATAACGTGACAAATATAATTTACCAAGTAACATTTTCTGCGCGTATTTCACAAAACTCCGCACTCTCAAGCTGCGGTTTAATAAATTTAACTGCTGCATTTAAATTTTGAACAGCTTTTTCTGAGAGCTTTTCTTCAAATTCATTAAACTCGTAACCGCGTATACCTAGAACATAAGCTTCAACTTCTTTGTTAAAAGACTCTTTAACAAGACCAACTAAAGCTTGCGGTTTAATACTGTGGCTTGATAAACTCACCACAGCAGCAGGTTCAATCTTTTTAAGATAAAATGGTTCTGGGCCTCGAACATCAGCGTCGGCAAAAAGAACAATATCATGTTCTGCAATATCTACAGCGTCCTCAACTGTCAGCTGATAATCGCTGTCAGTGTCAACACCTTCAATATTGAACTGTTTTGCTGTTTCAGCAAATGCAGGTCCCAGGCCGTCATCCAAACGACCGGGGTTACCATAACCAATTATTAATATTTTAGTCACAAAAATTTAGCTTTCTGTAGTCTTGCTATCAACAATATTACCATCGGCATCTTCCAGCTCAACTATTAGAGGCATTTTTCCAAGTGCATGAGTTGCACATGAAAGACATGGGTCATAGGCTCTGATAGCTACTTCTACACGGTTCATTAAACCTTCAGTTACTTCAGCTTTTCCAGAAATATATTCATCTGCTACTTTTCTAACAGCCCGGTTCATTGGTTCATTATTGCTTGTTGTTGATACAATAAGGTTAGCCATTGTAACCTGATCATTTTCATTGACTTTATAGTGATGGAAAAGAGTACCGCGTGGTGCTTCAATAATACCAACACCTTCTTCTCTTCTTTCACCTTTAACAACAAGATCTGTACCTTGTAGGTCTGAATCATTAAGCAGATCTCTTATTTTTTCGCCGGAGTGCAGTAATTCAATCAGTCTTGCCCAGTGGTATGCCATAGTAATATTGTTTGGTTTACCATTAGTAACAGCCATGAATTCTTTTCTTGCAGCTTCAGCTTCAGGAGTATCAATGAAATCACAGGTATTTACTCTGGCAAGAGGACCAACCCTATACCATCCATTTTCCGGTCCCTGTTCTTTTATGAAAGGGAACTTCATGTATGACCAGGATTTTACTTCTTCAGCGATATATTCATGATATTTGCTGTTTTCAACGTGATCAAATATTTTGTTACCCTCAAAGTCAATAGCACGAAGTCCGCCATTATATAGGTCCATTGCGCCATCTTTACGAATAATTGAGAGATGACTTGAATCAAATGATCCAAAAGATGCCACAGTATCAAGATTTTCAACAGTATAGTCTTTGCCAATCTTTAATGCGGAACGGCACCAGTCAAGCATTTGATCCATATCTTTCAGAAATGAATCACGTTCTTCAATTGTAAGGTTTTTGTTGATTCCACCAGGAATAGCTCCGGTACCATGAATTTTCTTACCAGCTGTAGCTTTAATGATTTCCTGACCGAATTTACGCATCATTACACCTTGAACAGCAAGTTCAGGGAATTTTTTGATTACGCCGATTACGTTACGGATCATTGGATCAGCATCAAACCCGAAAAGAAGATCCGGAGATGACAAATGGAAAAAATGCAGGGCATGAGACTGAAAAGTCTGTCCATAATGCATTAAACGACGCATTTTTTCAGCAGTAGGAGTTATTTGATCAACGCCTACAATTACATCCATAGCTTTTGCTGCAGCAAGATGATGGCTTACAGGGCAAATACCGCATAAGCGCTGTACAGTTACTGGAACTTCCCAATATGGACGGCCTTGAATAAATCTTTCAAAACCTCTAAATTCTACTATATGCAGTCTTGAATCGATAACTTTATTGTTATCATCAAGCTGAATTGTAACTTTACCATGTCCTTCGACACGTGTTACAGGTTCAATTACTATCTTTTTCATATTACAAAATCCTCCAGTGGATCAATCGTATTTAATTAATTCATAAGGTAAATCTAAAGGCTTATCTGTCAATAAAGCGACCAATGCCTGCCAGATTGTATCTGCTGGCGGTGGGCACCCCGGTAGATGGAAATCCATTTTTACTATATCTGTGCATGGATATACTTTATCAAGAAGAAGCGGAAGCTCTGGATCGTTAGGAGCTTTGCCGGATGGATTATAAACAGTGGGACCGTTTATATATGCTTCATCCAAACATTCTTTCAGTGGGATATTGTTACGCATGGCCGGAATACCGCCCATAATAGCACAATCGCCAACTGAAATCAAAATATCGCAGTTTTCGCGGAAATATTTTAATATATGGACATTTTCTTCATTACAGCATCCACCTTCGATTAGTCCAATGGCACAGCGAGCAGAAAATTTCTTGATATCATCAATTAGAGATTTATCAAAATCAACAAGTTCTACAAGTTGAAGAATTCTATCATCAATATCAAGAATTCCCATATGACAGCCACAGCATCCACACAGTGAAGTTGTTGCTACTTTTGGTTTTCCCATGATTCTTTTCCTTTATTTAAAAGCGTAATGCTTATTTATTTTCAATTTCTGAACCGATAGGCTTATGGTCGTAAAGTCTTTGTCCGATTGGAGTAGCATAGCCAACTCTCTTCTTTAAAAGAGCGCCGACAGGACATGCTTCAACCATTTTATCAGAGCCAGCTGCATCAGTTTCGGCAAGATTTGTTTCTGCGTTAACAGCAATTCTCTTTTCTGTTCCACGCTCAACAAAGTCCAGAACGTTTTTGCCGTCAAACTGTTGAGAGGCACGAACACATCTTCCGCAGAGGATACAGCGATCTCTGTCTATGAAAATGTCCGGATGTGAAGCATCTATGTCTCTCTTTGGAAACAGATATGGATACTTGGGTGACATAATCCCAAAACGGTATGCCAAAGCCTGAAGTTCGCAGTTTCCGCTCTTTTCACAGAACATGCAGTAATGATTGCCTTCCACAAAAAGCATATCTATAATATCTTTACGTATTTCCTTAACTGTTTCAGTTTCGTTATCAACTATGATACCCTCAGCAATTGGCTGTGTGCAGGCTGCTTGAGGTCTGCCATTAACCATAACTGTGCAAACACGGCAACTTCCGTGTGGTATCAAATCTTTATAAGTACAAAGGCGGGGTATATATATACCAGCGGCATCTGCGGCTTCCATAATTGTCTGGCCCGACTTACCTTTGACTTCTACCTTGTCTATTTTAAAAGTAATTTCGCTCATTATTAATCTCCTTAAACTGTATCAAAGATAACAGATTTACGTTCAGCAATTGCTTCACTCTGTCCCAGAGCTTTTGCAATATCGAAAGTCGGGTTCATACCGTCATCAGCAGGCTTTACAAGCTTCTGATATACTGGTTTGAAATTCTTTATTGAAGTCAAAATAGGATTAGGAGAAGTTTGACCAAGTCCACAGCGACTTGCTGCTTTGACTGTATTGCCTAATTTCTCGAGGTAATCCAAATCTTCAGGAGTACCGTTTCCGTCTATAATATCTTCAAGTTTTTTCTTAAGAAGGACGTTCCCAACACGGCATGGAGTGCAGAAACCGCAACTTTCTTCTACAAAGAACTCCATGAAATAATCAGCAATTTCCAGAATGTTACGTTTGTTGTTAAAAACCATTACAGCACCACCGGTAGCTAAATGATCATAACATATTTTTTTGCCGAAATCTTCTTTGCCGATCAATGTGCCGGAAGGCCCACCCATTTGAACAGCCATTGTGTCTTGAGCACCTACTTCTTTCAGAAGTTCGCTAACAGTTATGCCGAACGGAAGTTCATAGACTCCGGGAGCTTTGCAGTCACCAGATACGCTGAAAAGCTTAGTGCCAGTACTGCCCTGTGAACCCAGTGCTGAGAACCAGGCTGCGCCTTTTTCTATAATTTTTACTACGCAGCAGAATGTTTCTACATTATTAACAGATGTAGGTGTTCCAAGGTATCCTTTTTGCGCTGGGAATGGTGGACGGTTTTTAGGATCGCCACGCAGTCCTTCGCAGGAGCTTATCAGAGAAGATTCTTCGCCACATATATAAGCACCTGCTCCCATTTGTATTCTGATATCAAAATTTATAGAAGATTTTTTACCAAAAATACCGAGTTTTTTTACAGAACATATATTGTTTCCAAGTAGTCCATTTGCGCGGCGTTTGTTTAAGACATCTTCGAGGTATTCTCTTAAATATGCATATTCACCCCTCAGATATAGTATACCTGTGTCTGCTCCAATAGCATAACCGGCAATTGTCATACCTTCAAAAAGCAAATCTGCACGTTCTGTTAAAATAGCCCTGTCTTTAAAAGTTCCTGGTTCACCTTCATCGGCATTACAGATAATAGTTTTTTGGTTACCTTCAGCAGCACGTGTAAATTCCCATTTCATTCCTGTAGGGAATCCGGCGCCGCCACGCCCTCTCATTCTTGAAGCTTTTACCGTACGTATAATTTCAACAGGACTTTGATTTATAGCATTCTTCAGAGCTACACCTTCATTATATTCAGAAAAAATAACATCTCCGGATTTTCTGATATTATTACGTACCATTGAGTGTACTAGCGGGTTAGAATTGATTCCATCACCATGGCGATGGGTAATTTTAGCAGGGTCTCCGGTCTCTTTCAAAGTTTTAACGATTTCTTTTACTTTGTCGCTTGAGAGATTAGTTACAACTACATCATTCACCAAAGCTGCAGGAGCCTGATCGCACATGCCGATGCATGGTGTGTGCTCTAGTGTGATTTTACCGTCTGGAGTAGTTTCACCAAACTCTATACCGAGTTCTTTTTTGAAGGTATCATCAATGCAGGCTACATTTGCCATTTTATCGATAATGTCATCACATACACGTATAACTATTTTTCCCTTTGGTTTTTCTGAGAGGAAAGTATAGAATGATACAACACTTTCAACTTCAATTCGATGAGTTGAAACTTCTGCTGCAATCATATCCATAGCTTCGCTTGATACACAGCCGTATTTTTTCTGCACGGCCCTAACGATATCCATCATCTTTGTACGGTCATTCCCGCACTTTTTGCAGATATCGACGACATCTTTTTTAAGAGTCTCAAGGTTCGTTGCCATAGCATTTGTCCCTTTTTACTGAACATTGTTAATATTAATTAAACTTATCAATCTATCTAAACGAAAAAAAATCTTTTTATGTAATATTTCTTTAATTTTTATCTTTTCCGAAATAGTTTCTGTTAAAAAGTTATTTGATAACAAAAGATATAAACAAAAAAGTAGAGCAATATACTAGTGTTTAGCAGGAATATAAAATTTATAAACAAAAAAAAAGCAAAAAAACATTTTATATATCTGTTCTACTGTATTTATAATTAATTGAGAAGAGAAATGCAGCACTAGGAAGTATTATTATGGTTTCTTCTGAGCTACCGGAAGTATTGGAACTTTCCAATAGAATAATAGTCATACACAAAGGAAAGATTCAGGCGACTATTTCAGCGAAAGATGCTACCCAGGAAAAAATAATGCACTACGCCACTGGCGGGAAATAAAACTATTTTTGATTTATATCGGATATATTTTTGTTTTTGTGATGGTGCTTATACTTTCAGTTATTCTTATTTTTTATCGAAAAGTATTTCGTTTTGAGTTTAAAATAGCCTATAATGTATTTATATCTTACTGATATTTAGGTTAATCCTATTATTATATTTATTGAAAACAGAAAAACCTTGAAAGGAATGTGCTCAATGAAAGGTTATATACAAATATATACAGGAACCGGTAAAGGGAAAACTACAGCAGCCATTGGGCTATCTATTCGTGCATCCGGACGTAAAAAACGTACCTATATTGGGCAATTTATGAAAGGGCAGAAATACGGAGAGCTTTTTGCTTTGAAAGATAATCCATATATTGACATGGAACAATTCGGTATCGGAAAATGTATAAGAAAAGAGGAAGTAACTCCCGAGTATATGGGAAAAACGAAAAAAGCATTAGATAAATGTAAAGAAGTTATACTTAGCGGTAGTTATGATATTGTAATACTTGATGAAATAAATGTTGCGATTTGGTTTGGGCTTGCTAATGAAAAAGACGTATTGGAAATTCTAAATGATAAACCTAAAAAACTTGAGCTTATTTTAACCGGCCGCTATGCATCTCAGGCATTGATTGATAAAGCAGATCTGGTTACCGAAATGAAATGCATTAAACATTATTATGACATTGGTGTCAATGCCCGTGAAGGAATTGAGAATTAGTACAAAAACGTTGTTGTTTTTTGTTTTAAGTGTACAGGAATTTGCTTTTTAACTTCTTCATAATCAACATAATCATGA
>CAZVCD010000029.1:0-20301 GCA_964625675.1 uncultured Victivallales bacterium
AATACAGTAAATATTCACTGTTAATAACTATCAAAAAGGAAGCATTTTATAATTTTATAATTTTTTTTGAGCACAAAAACATATTTTCCCAAAAAATAGGGGGTTTTCTCCCAAGCACTAATTAGGTGTAAAAATTAAAAAAACTGATATTTTTTTGTTATATATAATTTAGGAAAACAAAATGAGAAAAGTTCATTTACTGTTTATTGATAACCTTAGGGTATTACTTATAACCCTTGTTATACTTCAGCATCTGTCAACTACATATGGTGCACCAGCTTTTTTATGGTGTTATTTAGAATCGGTTGCTGATCCTTTAGAGGCCTTTGTTTATTCAATATTTAACATAACAAATCAGGCTTTTTTTATGGGATTCTTTTTTATGATATCAGCTTATTTTATTCCTAATTCTTATGATAAAAAGGGTTTTAGGCTATTTTTAAAAGATAAAACGATAAGGCTTTGTGTTCCCCTACTTTTTTTTATGCTCATAATTACGCCCGTTACTTTGTATATAATATTTATTGTAACAGGAAAAATTCCCAGCTTTTTTTATACACAAAATATAGTGTTGAGTAAAAACTTTTTTACTTTTTTTTATTTGCACTTTAGTAATTATCAGCTATTTATGGGCCCGTTATGGTTTATTGGTACTTTGTTTATGTTTACAGTAATATATTCATTGTGCCGTCTTTTTATCAAGTATCGCATAACATTTAATTTCCAACCGACCAATATGCAGATTGCACTGTTTGCTTTATTTTTAAGCTTATTAACTTTTATTACAAGAGTATGGTTTCCTGTAGTATGGGTGTTTCAACCTTTGTGTATTGCCCCATGCTATTTCCCACAGTATATTTTTTTATTTATTGTTGGTTTGATTGCATACAGACAGAATTGGATTTTAAATATATCTAAAGAGGTAGGTCGATTATGGCTTTGGATTACTGTATTTCTTTATTTATGCTCTCCTTTTATAATTAAAGAAATTTTTGTGCCGGGTGGATTTACATGGAGGACGGCTATTTTTGCTTTATGGGAACAGTTCTTTGGGATTGCTATGATTATAACCCTACTTTACTGGTTTAGGGGTAAATTCAATAAACAGGGTCGTATATTAAAGGCTATGTCTGCGAGTGTTTATAGTGTTTATATAATACATACACCTGTTATTGTTATTATAGCCTTGTTCCTTAGAAACATACAATTAAACCCATTTATAAAATTTTTACTAGTTGCACCAGTAGCAATTTCTATATGCTATTTACTAGGTAATATGATCAGAAAATTACCACTGATAAGCAAAGTGCTATAAATATATAAAAATAATGTTTTTAAGCTTGTTATATTTAAATGGTGTCGTGCGCATGTAAGCTGTTTATTCATACTCTTTCTTTGGAATCTCCATCTTTGAGGATTCCACTTTTTCCCCTAAATTTTCTAAAAATCCTATTTTCTTAAGCTGTCTGCCAATCAAACTTAGACCGCCGTTGCTATTGATTTTTTCGCCACTTTGCTCTATCCTTATACTTATAACTTTGTTTAACCCAATAGGTTGTCTATATAAAATTGAGTTTAAACTCACTTTTTCAGGATACTTGTAATAAAAACAGAAATATGGGAATACACATGCATTTTAAAGAAATTTTTAAAGAAGCAATGAATATTAATACCATAGAGAATATGGACGAGAGAGAAGAGAAGGCAAAAAAATTCTTTTCGAAACTTGATAATATTAAATTTCCTGAGCATTTCAATTGGGCATCAGAGATATTTGAAGATCTCCATGTCAAAGAACGAGGAGAACAGAAAGCTCTTATTTGGGAATGTTTAGAGACCGGTAGGGAAAAGATATATAGTTATAAAACAACAGCTGAAAAAAGTAACCAATTTTTAAATCTGATTCGAAAACACAAAGTCATTAAAGGTGATAATTTATATCAGATAGCTCCGATCTTACCTGAAATCTGGTTCAGCAGCATTGCAGGAGTAAAAGGAGGTATTGTAATTGTTCCAACAGCTGCAAATATTACTGTTAGAGAACTTGAATTCAGATTTAAGTCACATAAACCTGATATTGTATTGGCAGACGAAGAATCAACAGCCACAATGGATGAAGCTTTAAGGATTACAAACTGTAAACCGAAAATTAAAATTGTAATTGGTCATGCTGAAGGCTGGGAATCTTATCATCTTACAGAGAAAGAAGAAACAAATGCTTATCCTGCAGATGTTAAAATTA
The DNA here is from genome assembly GCA_964625675.1 of uncultured Victivallales bacterium. Lineage (GTDB taxonomy): Bacteria > Verrucomicrobiota > Lentisphaeria > Victivallales > GWF2-38-69. The sequence goes on from CAZVCD010000029.1 coordinate 2,243, forward strand.
ACGATATTCAGTTCTGCTACTTTACTTCTGGCACAACAGGCTTTCCAAAACGTGTCGGACATACTGCGATTTCTTATCCTATAGGACATTTATCTACAGCAATTATGATTGGCATTAAACCGGGGCACATCCATCACAATATAAGTGCCCCTGGATGGGGAAAATGGGCATGGAGCAGTTTTTTTGCACCATTAAGCATAGGAGCTACAGCTACAGGTTTTACTTACAACACATTTTATACTGAAAAATACTTAAAGCTAATAAGCCGCTATCAGATAAACAGTTTATGCGCGCCACCAACCGCTTGGAGAATGTTTGTACACTCAGATCTTAAAAATTTTGACTTAACTTCGCTTGAGATATCTACCAGTGCAGGAGAACCTCTCAATCCTGAAATCATCCATCAATGGAAAAAAATAACGAATATAGAAATCAGAGAACTTTACGGACAAACAGAATCTACCGCAATGATTGGGAATCCCCCATGGCTGGCAGGCAGAATGAAATATGGGTCTTTCGGTTATCCATCACCAATGTACGATATAGCAATTCTTGACGATCATAGTAATTTGATCACAACTCCTAAAACAGTCGGCCATATAGCAGTAAAAGTCAGCAAGAAAAAGCCAATAGGTCTTTTTAAAGAGTATATTGGCAACCCTGAAAGAATGCATGATGTTTTCAAAGAAGGTTATTATCACACAGGAGATAAAGCCTATATTGATTATGATGGATACTGGTGGTTTGTTGGACGTTCTGATGATATTATAAAATCCTCAGATTACAGAATTGGACCTTTTGAAGTTGAAAGTGTATTGATAGAGCATTCTGCTGTTTTGGAAGCCGCTGTTATTGGCGTTCCTGACCCCGATCGTTACCAACTTGTCAAAGCATTTATTGTTTTAAAAAAAGAGCATTCTCCATCAAAAGAAATAGTTCTGGACCTTTTTAAACATACAATAAAAATCTTAACAAAATTCAAAATCCCAAGGATTATAGAATTCTCTGAATCGCTACCCAAAACAACAAGCGGTAAGACAATAAGAATGAAGCTCAGAAATGACGATATAACAGATAACAGAAATTGTAAAATTAAATCGCTTTCCAATATTTATCATTATAAGGATTTCCCTGAATTAAGCTCGCAATATAAAAAATAAGAATATTAGAGTAGAGGGATTAAGACATAATTGCAGACGAGCCTCACGTCAAATGTAGTACTTAAAAATCGGTGGATGGGGCCGAAAAATCTTAATTTTTACAATTCATCAGAGCCAGACCATAACTCTGGCATCTGCCCCCATTCTGAGATGCATATCTTCAGGTAAATCGTCAATTTTTATAATTACAGTAAACCGATACTGAAGCCTTACCCAGTCAATAGTGGGTTTAATATAAGGTAGAATTTTGTTAGGAAGCACTGTTCTGTTTACAGCATTCGTTACACTAGCAACAGTACCGAAGAATAATCTGAAGGGATATAAATCACTGTAAAGCCATGCTTTCTGACCCGGTTTTATTTTACCAACCCAGCACTCTTTATAATTTGCTTCAACCCAGCAATCCTGAGTTTGTGCTATACCAAAATTAGGCTCACCCTGTTGAAGAAACTGCCCTGGCATTAAATACATGTTAGTTACATATCCTGGAAATGGAGCTTTTATTAATGATAATTCATACAAATACTGGTTATAATCAAGTTCAGCTTGAGTTTCTCTCTCTACTGCATCCTGTCTTGCCAATGTAGCCTCAAGTACATTCAAATTACCGTTTAATTCTGTAAGTTGATCATTCATAGCATTATATGCTACAAGAATTTCCTGATATTTCTGAATAGATTCTGCATGATCTCTGGAAAGAATTTCATAGCGAAGCCTCATTTTATCTTTCAGATCAACCTGTTTTAATAATATTTCTATCTCATTTTTTGTTTTCAGAACATTCTGGTCAATTGTATCTGCTTCAGCTTTATTTGTAGCAAGCTGTGCTTTCAATTTATTGAGTTTGTATAAATATGGCAGGCGGTCAAGTTCAAACAGCTTATCTCCTTTATTAACAAACTGATTGTTCTCTACATATATTTTATGAGCGTGACCTTTTATGTGAGAGCTGATTTCTACCCAATTAGCCCTGACATAGGCATTCGAGGTATATGCGCAAACATTATAGAAAAAAAGTGATAACAACACAATAATAGTAATTACAATTATCAGCCAAATATACTTTTTTTTAATTTTCATGTTTTACCAAAGGTATTTTTAGTTTTAGTTTACCGCCAGAGGACGATTAAATTTTACGGGATTTTTTTATTCAATTATTTTTTAAATTTCCCAAGTTCATTTCGTTTTAGGCATAACTCCTGATTCTTAGGGGATTCCACTAATAATAATTGTAATGAAATATTAACGTTTTTTCAATGAGGTCAACGCTAATTTACAATATTTTTAGGACATCCCTTTATAAAACTATCAACATTATCAGCAACTGTTCCCAGTAACCTTTTTCTTGCCGCTACTGTTGCCCATGCTACATGAGGTGTAATATAACAGTTTTTTGCTGTTATTAACGGGTTATCCCTTTGCGGAGGTTCAGCTGATAAAACATCCAATCCTGCACCAGCTATTTTTCCATTATTCAATGCTTCAGCCAATGCTGGTTCGTCAATTAGTCCTCCCCTGCCCGTGTTGATCAGATATGCAGATTCCTTCATTAGATTAATAGTTTTTTTGTTAACCATCTTATCAGTATCAGCATTTAGAGGACAGTGCAGAGAAACAATATCACTTAATTCAAAGACTTCGTTTGCTGTTTTAACCATTTCTACATACTCAGGGATGTCGCTTGAATGAGATGGTTTATAAGCTATTATTTTCATACCAAAACTGTCTGCTATCTTCGCAGCAGCTCTTCCTATATTTCCAAAACCAACCAAACCTAATGTCAGTCCAGCCAGCTCCTGTAATGGATATATCCAATAAGCAAAATCAGGAGAATCGCTCCATTTATTGTCCCTTACTGTTTCTGCATGCTCGGATACATGAAGCGATAAATTAAGTATATGTGAAAAGACCATCTGCGCTACTGACATTGCACAGTAAGAAGGAATATTAGCTACATCGACATTAAGTTTTCTGGCAGCTGTTACATCGACAATATTATAACCGGTGGCCATAACACAAATATATTTTAATTTAGGTAGCTGTCTCAAAGTATTCTCATTTAGTACAACTTTGTTTAACAAAATAATATCCGCATCAATGGAACGCTTAACTATTTCATCCGGCAAAGTGCGATCATAAATTTTGCAAGTACCCAGTTTACTTACAGGCTCCCAGCACATATCTCCGGGATTCATAGCGTATCCGTCTAAAACTACAATTTTCATAATTAAGCAACTCCATTCAAGATAAATCTTGCTTTTGTATTTTTATTTTGGTTTATCGAAAATCATCTCGTTTTGAATATAATTCCCTAGAATTAAACATATCCAACATGTATGAAAGAAACAAGTAGAGATAAAATAATCATTAAAATAGCAACTAAACATGGTTTTTTTTAGAATAGAGACTAGATTAAAACACTTTTAACCAAATTAAGTTTGTATTAATTGATTGTTTAACAAAAAAGTTTAAACTTATTGATTATAAACATGTTAAAAATAAATTCACATATGTTAAATATAAAAAAGGAGTTTATTCACTATGAACAAAACTATTAAAAACTTTATAGACAGAATACCAAAAACTGATCTCCACGTCCACCTTGATGGTTCACTGCGACTGTCTACACTAATTGAACTGGCCAAGAAGGAAAGAGTTGATCTTCCTTCCTACGATGAAGCCGGTATGAGGAAGACCGTTTTTAAAGACAAATATACTGATTTACCAGATTATCTAAGAGGTTTTTCATATACTTGTGCTGTAATGCAAAACGCAGAAAATATCGAAAGAGTCGCTTATGAACTTGCTCAGGATAATATTTCTGAAAATGTACGTTATCTGGAAGTAAGATTTGCTCCTCAGCTTCATGTAAACAGGTTTTTACCTTCTATCGACAAGATTATCCAAGCAGCTAGTAAAGGTTTGGAAAGAGCCCAAAAAGAGCATAATGACACAGAAGAAGTTAACTCTGGGTTAGATATCCCTTTCAAGTTTGGAATAATAGTTGGTGCAATGCGATTTTTCAATGAACATTTTTCTCCGTATTATTCCGGTTTATTATCATCTCTACCATACTTCCCTCAGACTGACGTTTACAAATTAGCTTCAATGGAACTGGCAAGAGCAGCAATAGAATTAAGAGACGACCTGGATCTTCCTATTGTCGGCTTTGATCTTTGCGGCCCAGAAAAAGGTTTTCCTGCTACAGATCATCATGATGCCTATAAATATGTGCAAAAGAATTTTATGAAAAAAACAGTACATGCCGGTGAAGCTTACGGACCTGAATCAATTTTTCAGGCAATCACAGACTGCCATGCAAACCGTATAGGCCACGGAACATTCCTATATAATCATGATACAATAGAGGATCCTGATATAAAAAACCCTGAAAAGTTTTCATACTACCTCGCTGAGTATATTGCAAAAGGAAGAATAACAATAGAAGTGTGCCCAACAAGCAATCTCCAAACTATACCAAAGATTAAAACAATAAAAGACCATCCTGTCAACAAAATGATAGCCAATAGGCTTTCTGTTTCTATATGCACAGATAACAGGCTAGTGTCAAATACTACCGTAACAAAAGAGCTTTCATTAATTGTAGATAATGTCCATATAACTAAAAAACAATTGCGTGATATAATAATCGCCGGTTTTAAAGGATGTTTCTACCATGGATCATACAGCGAACACAGAGCTTTTGTCAGAACAGTATTAAACCAATACACATCACTAGAGAATGAGATTTTAGGAGATATTAAAGATTCAGATGCCTTATAGTAAATAATTCATTTTTAAAAGTTAAAAAATAATAGCCTCTTCTTTCAAGAGGCTATTATTTTTTTTGATGCAAAACATTTTCTACACAATTATTCAGAAAAATTCCCGATTAATATTCAAGATAAATTTTCCCTGTTCTTCAACCAGACTCACGTTTTAGTCTTTTATTTTGATGAGAAACATGATATTATTATATATAAGTAACTTAAAATTACCCCCCTCCCAATACTTTTATAGTAAAATTTTACAGTTCCAATGCAGAAAGAAGTCTTAATGAGTAAAAATAATGATCCAAATGCTTTTGTATATGTTCCTTTAATACTTACTATTGTTATTGATGCTTTGGGTGTTGGCCTGGTTTTCCCGGTATTCGCTACTTTGTTCGGACCAACAGGCGGACTCCTTCCTCCTGAAACATCTGCAACTGTGACTAATTTGCTTTATGGCATTACTCTGGCAGCCTTCCCTATCGGCATGTTTCTAGGAGCGCCAATACTTGGAGATTTGTCCGATCACTTGGGTAGAAAAAAAGTACTGCTTATTTGTTTATATGCAGAGTGTATATGTATGTGGCTGTGTGCTGTAGCTCTTTTTTTAAACAGTATTTCGTTTATTATTATATTTAGACTTCTGACTGGTCTTTTTGCCGGAAGTGTAGGAATAGCACAAGCCGCAGTTATAGATATCAGTCCACCGCATAAAAAAGCTGTTAATCTAAGTTTAATATCGATTGCACTTGGGGTAGGTTTTGCTGTCGGTCCTGTTGCCGGCAGCTATTTTGCGGTAAACTCTTTTTTTGCAAAATTCGGATATTCAGGTCCTTTTATTTTTGCCGGCACTCTTGCCCTTTTAAACGGGACTCTGCTTCTTACAACCTTCAATGAAACAACAAAAGCCTTAAAAGCAGGAAAGATTGTTTGGTATAAAGGCTTTGTGCTATTTATATCCGGTTTTTCAAGCAGGCGACTAAAAAACCTAGCTATAGCATTGCTTTTTATACAAATGGCGTGGGTGCTATACTTTCAAACAACTTCTCTATTTATGGTTGAAGTACACAATTATGATATATCGCAGCTGGGTTATTTTATTTCTTATATTTCTCTAGTTTACAGCATTGTCCTAATAGTAGTAATACGCGTTTTAGGAAAGTTTTTTTCTATAGAAAAAATATTTTTGTACTCGTCCATATTGCTAGGCTGTGGTTTGTTGATTGCTTCTTTTAAAGCAGAATTTGCTGCATGGCTTGCAGTCATTCCAACTGCTGCCGGCTCAGGCTTGGCATATCTTTCAGTCATAACACTGTTTTCAAATTCAGTCAATAAGAAATCACAGGGATGGGTCATGGGGATTGTTGGTTCTGTTGTTGCAGCAGCAGCTTGTTTCGGTTCTATCACTGCCGGAATTTTTGTTTCCATCTCTTTTTATACTACTTTTATTATAGGAGCTATTTTTCCCTTCATTGCGGTCCTAATAATAAAATATCGGATAATACCTATCATAAAAAAAGCGGATAAGTAGTTTAGCTAACTGTAAATGCTTCAAGTTTAGCCCATTTGTCAGCAGCAATTATTTCATCAAGAGTAGGTTTTATAATTACTTTGTGCGACGACATTACTTTTTCGATGATTTTCCATATCTGAGTAAATGAAATTTCACCTCTCTGAAAGCGTTCTGCCGCTATTTCATTGGAAGCGTTCATTACCGCAGGTAAAGTTCCTCCCGCCTTTAATGCGTTATATGCAAAATCAATACTTGGGAAACGCTTTCTATCAGGCTGTTCAAATGATAAATTAGCTATTTTAGCAAAATCCAAAGGTTCAAGCCCCCCAGGAATTTTTTCAGGGTATGTCAGGGCATACTGTATGGGAAATCTCATATCCGCTGTATTCATCTGCGCTAAAACAGTACCATCAATAAATTCCACCATTGAATGAATAATTGATTGTGGATGTATTATTACATCAATTTTATCAGGCGTAACACCAAACAACCATTTAGCCTCAATCATTTCAAGGGCCTTGTTCATTAAACTTGCAGAATCCAAAGTTACTTTCGGTCCCATATCCCAGGTTGGATGTGCTAATGCTTCTTTGTATGTGGCTTTTTCTATTTCTTCAATTGTTCTATTTCTAAATGCGCCTCCGCTGGCAGTTAGGATTAGACGCGAAATATCACTGTTCTGTTTGTTCTCGAGACATTGAAAAATAGCACTGTGTTCGCTGTCAACAGGCAGCATTTTTACTCCGTATTTAGCTGCTTCCGCCATAACAAGTTCACCGGCCATAACGAGAATCTCTTTGCTGGCGATTGCAATATCTTTACCGGCTCTGATTGCTTCCATGACAGGTCGTAAAGCAGAAGTTCCAACTATACCGCATAATACAATATCTACTTCCGGTGCAGTAGATATTTCAACCATACCCTCAATGTCGGCAAGGATTTTTGTGTCTTTCTGAGTTAGCTTTGATAACTGTCCTGTATACGGTTTTCCGCAAACAATATTCCTACAGTTCAACTCTTTTGCCTGAGTGGCAAGCAGTTCTACACTAGAATTTGCAGCAAGACCATAAACTTCAAATCTGTCTTTCAGTTGCTGAACCACCTTAACAGTATTTTCCCCTATTGAACCGGTTGAACCAAGTATAGTAATTGTTTTTTTCTTTTTAGTCATAAATAATCTTTTTGTTTAGCGAACTTTGCGTAAGCCTTTGCGTTCTCTGCGGTTATTTTTCCAGTATAATCGTAACTGGCCCGGAGTTATGTATTTCCACTTCCATTTTTGCTCCAAAAATCCCAGTTGCAACAGGGATACCTGCCTTTTTAATTTCAGTAATAAAATACTCATAAAGAGGAATTGCAATTTCAGGCCTAGCAGCTTCAGTAAAGCCCGGTCGATTGCCTTTTCTAGCATCACCGTAAAGAGTAAATTGTGAAATAATTAAAACTTCACCTTTTACATCTTTAAGAGAAAGATTCATCTTGCCTTCATTGTCTTCAAAAACACGTAAATTGGCAATTTTAGCAGCTATAAATTTAGCTTCTTTTTCTGTGTCAGTATGCGTTATTCCCAATAAAACAACAAAACCTTTATTGATTTGTCCGACGATTTTGTTGTCGACTTTTACAGATGCGCACGAAACTCGCTGTATAACTGCTTTCATTGTATGTTCCTAAATAAATTTAGGGTTGAAGTAAAGTGCCTTAATCAAGTTAAACTTGTTTTTGTCTTTTTATTTTATTGCAACACTTAACCTTGTTGTTTATGAATAGATTAAAAAGCAAATCCCTGTGCATTTAAAATACTATTTTTTGCCTAACGTTTCTTAAAAAAAAATTTAATTAAAAATTAATCCTGTTTAAATTAGTGTTAATTTGTATTTAATCAAGCTGCCTACAGTTTCATGATAATTATTAAGCTTGGTTTCTGCTCTGCTGAGTTGTGAAATATGAGTAGTTTTATAGCAAAATTCTTCCAAAGAATCTTGCGAATAATAAAGTTCATGGATATAATGAATAAACGAGCAGTCACATCTGCTTTGATAGAGTTGCAGTAACTTGCTGCCATCAATAATTATTTGATTATTCATCAAATGATATGCAGACTTAGAAAGCTATATAGCAAAGATGGGAAAATATTCCAATGGTTTCTAATTTGTCTACCGAACTTTTAATTTTTATTGTTCTCTGTTTTTATCTAACAATTAAGGAGAAGTGAAAGGATGAAAAGTAAAAAAGTTTTAACATGGATATTGGGTGCTCTTATCGCCTGTTGTGTAATAAATACATATGCTGACGATACTGTCGCTAAAAAAGGGAAAACACCGGTAATATACATACATGATGCAGCTATTGATGAGTTTATAGTGCCAATGTTACTAAATACCATGGATAATGTTGACCTGAAAGGGATTATTATAGTTGATGGAGATGCCTGGGGATTTATAGCTGCAGAAGTCCAGTGGAAACTAAATGCAATCATCGGCCTTGATGTTCCTGTAGGAATAAGTTCGGCAGAAGGTATTCATCCTTTCCCGTCAGCCTATCGAAATGATTGTGTGGCTATGAACCAACTTCCAATTTTGAATCCTACAGACGTAAAAAGTAAATGGACGGTTTGGGACGGGCAAAAACTCCTTGAGAATGTACTCAAAAATTCTTCGAATCCTGTAACAATCCTCCTTTGCTGCGGTGCGACTCCTGTCGCGACAGTATTGAAAGATCATCCGGAGTATGAATCCAAGATTAAAGAGATAATATGGATGGGCGGCGCAATTGATAAAACAGGCGGAAATGTAGTTGATATGAAGGATCAATCTATACGTTATTACTGTGAATGGAATTTTTATTGGGATCCCACTTTAAAAGAAAATCCAATTTTTAAAACTGTAGGCGCACAGTGGTTAATGGAAAACACCAGTTGTCCAATAGTACTTTTCCCTCTTGATATTACTGACAAATTTCCGCTTCACTTTAATCCAGGTACAAAAATTGTAAATAAAGATGCAGTAAAATTCACAGATGCACTGGAAAAAAACGCTAAATTTTCTCTATATTGCGATGTTGCTTATAATGCATATGACATCTCCCTACAAAGAGCCTATGCAGGAAAAGATAGCTTTTACTGCCTGTGGGATACCACTACAGCAGTTTACCTTGCGCATCCTGAGTTTTTCGAATTAGAGGATTATCGTATCAGCGTTACAACAGATAATTCTGATCCTGATGGGCTATCGAACCCAAACCCAGATGGACATATTACTGTAGGTCAAGACGAAGTGAGACCAATTAAAGCAGCAATGAAACTAAAAGATGGGGTTAAACCATCTCAAGTATATGAATATATACTAAATCAATATTTAACTTCAGGAAAAGTAAATAGTCTTTGATATATTAGGCTTGAAAAGTATCAGAAATAAATACTCTGATACTTTTCTAATCCTGCTTTCTTAATATATTCCTAAATGAATTTAGGGTTAACGCAAGACCTCATTCAAGGTAAACCTTGTTTTTGTCTTTTTGCTTTAACTTCTAATATAACATTGTTGTCTATTAACAACTTAAAAAACAAATTCCTGTACATTTAAAATATTATTTCATATTAAACGTCTTTATAACCTGATAACAACATTGCTTCTTTATTCGAATCCAGTTCCACTATTACAATCAGTACCTGCAGCAGTGCCGGATGAGCATCTGCTCGACGCGGCTGTACCAGCATTGCACCCACCTACAGCTTCAGGCCCTGCAGAACATGCATTAGATCCAGCCTGTTCACCATTACAACAGGCAGCACTGGAATATTCAAATGGAAATGATTTATACAGTTTGGGTTTTTTATATTTCATTTAATTATCTTTTCTTTCGTTTAGTTTTCTATTATTAAATAAGATATATCCAAAGCGAAATGGTTTTCGGTAAATAATAGAAAATTGAGGATAAAAATCTCGCAAATTAACCAAAAACAAAACTGGTATCTCAAATTTTTTCTTTATTAATAAATAGTTTATATGGGAATTTAATCTTCCATTGATTATTTGTCTCAATTGATTTTGTACCAATAGCTTTTTTTTTGTGTTGCAAAATATATTTATGACTGTCGCCTCTTTTTATATGTACAACTTCAAGGGTAAACAAACAATGACAAAAATTAAAGATTTTGAATTTAGCTATTTTAGAAGAAATATAACTAAGAGGACGTACAAGAAAAGGCTGTGTAAACTTTTTTATAATTAAAAGTCTATGAAGTAAATACCCTCTTCTTCCAGATAAAAGTTCAAACGATCGACTTTCTCTTTTAGCTGATATTACTTTGCCGATAATGCTTTCATATTTAATAAAATATGGATCTATTTTGTTGTTATTATCACCTCGTGTAATAACTTCATTATCCTTTTTTTTAATAATTCTGTGAACTACATCAAAAGGTTTTTCAGGATGTGGATATATAATTATATCACCTATATTAACATCATCAAAAGATGTATAAGTATATAATATCAGTCCATCTCCACTTTTTAGAGTGGGATACATACTGGGACCAACACAGGTGTTAAATTTAGATTCGTAGTTATCGCTAGATACTTGAAACGGGGAACTAGAAACTGGAATATTCTGATTATCAACTATTTTTTTTAAATTAATATTATTATCCATATTTAAATTATCTAGAAAGTTTTTGTTTTATTTATAAATGCATTTAATTTGGGACCAAATTCATCAATTAAACTTTTATATTTAAGAGTTTCAGATTCATGAAGTATATTTCTTCTTATGAGTTTTCTTAGCCATGATTTGGTTTCTTCAAAAGAGCCTCTTGAGTAAAGATAGAATTTTCTTTTATCAGCAGGGGAATATCTCCCAAAACCTTCTGCTATATTTGCAGATATACTATCAGCTGAGCGAATAATTTGATAACCAATTGTATTCCGGGCTTTAGTATCCAATTTGTCAAAATCATACCATATTAGATCAGAAAGTTTTTCCGCTAACTGATAAATATCTAAATCATAGACTTCTTTCATAAAAATAAAGTTTCTCCTTTATAGAACCAAACCTCCTCAGTAACTTACTGAGTAACCCCTCAGTTTCAAGTTTCAAGCTACAAGTTACAAATCACCTTCTCTATTTCTTCCCAGAACTTTCCACTCAATGTGGCTTTCAACTTATAACAGGGTGTTTTTACAGCCAAATCAAAAGAGTTATTAAAGACTTTATGCACCATTTTTTTCTCGTCTTCTTTGGGTATCTTTTTCCAGTGCGACTCCCAAACCTGCTTGCTGCTTTCAAATATCTGCTGAGCACCAACTATTGAACTAATTGACTCTATTTCATCTTTATCCGACTGTTCCAGAAAAAATATAGCTTTTAACGGAACTGAATACGAAGTCTTGAATTTGCTTTTTTTGAGACTCCATAAATGATCACTCCAGGTCGGCATAGGGTGTACTCTATAGTCACTATCACTTTTTTTTACAATAAGAGCCATGTCATCAGACAAGGGGTTCCAATATGATGGAAGCCTAATGCTACAAGTTGATTTACCTGTTCCTCCCTGTGCTGCTATCAATATGCCTTTACCATTGAATTCTGCTAAAGCTGCATGAATTGGGCCTCCTCCTCTCTTCTCTACATAGTATCTGTAAAGTGGTTTAAGCGAGGACCACATATTAATGAATTTAATTTCATCGTGTTTTATATAGTCTAGGTTGAGTTCAATAAAATCTTCATGGTGGCTATCATGTGACCAAACCTTATATACAGCACCCTGTTTATAATGGTTCCAATTGCCAGTTTTATTTATCTCAGGTAACTTATTGCTATCTTTTAATGCTAAAAAAAGAAGGCTTCTATCAAAATTTTCTTCTTTTGTTTCATCTAGCTGCATAATATTAGCGAAATGTTCAAGCCATGGAGAAATCTTCTCTGTAGCCTTAAATCGCCAAGTGACGTTATCTGATAACGAAAGTTTATAAGTTTTTTCAGTTCCTGTAAACTGTTTCAGCATGTATAAATATCCTTATATATTAATATAAAAAATAAATCCTCCCGGTTATATCAACAGCCTGCCACTGTTATACCGAAGGTGTTTTTATTTTTGGTTTCTATGCGAAATTTTAGCCTCTTTTATTTTAATTATTTTTCTAAAACCATTTCGCTGTGGGTATAAATAATAGAAAATTTTCATTTGTTAGCCATCAAAAAAAGCTCTGTATTCTTCCAAATCAATAAGTTCATTATGATTCCCTATCAAAGGAGGTTTATCTCCTCTTAAAAAGATTATCTTATCTGCATTTTTAATCGTTCCAAGCCTGTGTGCAATGGTAAAAGTTGTTTTGTTTTTAACAACTTCCGGCAGATGCCGATAAATTGAATGTTCCGTAACATTATCCAGGGAAGCTGTAGGCTCATCAAAGATTAGTATATCAGGATTTTTTACTAGCGCACGAGCTATGGACAATCGCTGTTTCTGCCCTTCAGATAAATTTATTCCTCCTTCGTTCAGAACAGTATCGTACTTTTTCGGTAGCTGTTCGATAAAATTATGTATATCTGCAGTTTTTGCTGCATTTACAACATCTTCAATAGTTGCATTTTGATTTCCGTACTTTAAATTATCTACTATTTTTCCAGAAAGAAGCAGCGTACTTTGCGGAACATATCCAATGCGTGATCTAAGTGATCTTACATTAAGTTCTGATGCTGGAGTACTATCAAAATATACTTCTCCGGATATTGGAATATAAAAACGCATTATAAGACTGATCATGGTAGTCTTACCTATTCCGCTCTCCCCTACAATAGCCCAGTCTTCGCCAGGTTGAACCTTCAATGATATATTTTGCAGTACAGGTTTTTCCGGATCATAGGAAAAAGAAACATTTCTAAACTCAACCTGCCCATTCATTTTTTCCACCATCTTTCCATCATCAGTATGCGCTTCCGGTATAGCTTCAAAAAGTGCCGCAGTTCTTTGTAGCGCTGCTCTACTGCTCTGAAGTTGATTGGCACTTGATGCAAGAAAGCTAACTGGACCATACACATAACCCAAGTAAGACCGAAAAGCAATCAGTGTCCCCAGGCTCCAAACTCCTTTTATCACCCAGTATGCACCAAACCCAAGGACAAAAAATCCAGTAATTTGGGGCAAAATATTTTGTACGATACCGTTCAAAGAACTCAGCATATATCGTTCATTTGCAAGCTGGTTGTTTCGTTTTATTTCAGTAGTTATTTGGTTAACCGCCTGTTTCTCTGTGGAGAATGATTTTATAAGCGGAATAGAACCTATAACTTCTTGAAAAACAGATGAATACCTTGCACCTCTTTCACTCCCCTGGTGACTCATTATGTATGTCTTTCTGGCAAAATATTTTGTTACCAATAGAGGAATCGGTAGAAATATTAATACTGGTACCGCAATTCTCCATTCCAGATAGAACAGAAAAATTATCCCACCAAAAAACCTGATAATCTGGGTAAAGACCTGAACTATAGTACTCGAAAAAAACCATTTAACACCACCAAGGTCACTTGTAAGGCGTGACATTAGATAGCCCCTATGTATCTTGTCAAAAAACGTTTTTGGCAGTGCAAAAACTCTATCCAAAAGCCTCTTCTGTAAATTTAACATTACCTTCTGATCAAAGCGTGTATTATAAAATCCCTGAAGTTTACCTGATACCTGATTAAAAATAGCAATACCTACTATCAGTCCAAGCATTGGAAGCAACATCGCCAGTTTTTTATTCAATATTACATCATCAATAAGATAACGTGATATCATCGGCATCGGAAAACTGAGAAGTGAATTTATAAAAAGCAACGAATACGCAAATGCTCCTATTTTCCAATACTTTAATACCGAAGGATACACATGCCTCAGGTTATCCTTTATCCGACCATATTTTTTCTCATGCGAAACATGGTCCTCAGGAATATCTAAAGCTAGTGCGTTCTTTAGTAATTTTAGCCAATTATCCATTGATGATATTCTATTTTCTTTGTTTTTTCAAGTAATCAATATGACGTTGCAAATATAAGAAAAGTTAAGAACTAATGTTTAATTCTTGTCATACTCAGATTCGCTTCCGGGTTTTATTCTCGTTGCAGGGAAAAGTCCTAGTTTATGTGCTTCTTCGCAGTACCAGTGCGGTGCAAACAAATCTTTATGCCTGTAATAATTCATCGCTATACACGACCCTAGACACATGTTCTTCATTATACAGTCTTTGCATATGCCTTTTAAGTCTTTAGGCAGGCCTTTCCTGATATCATTTAGTACTTCACTATTATTCCATATATCAGCAAGTTTATCTTTTGAGGCATCACCAAAAACAAGTTCTGGGACTGTTGCGCCTATACCGCAAAGCGCATATTTACCGCTTCCAAGAACCCCAATAATTCCAAATATACCACATCGACCGCTTGATTTTGTTAATATTTTACTTAAAGGTCTGAATGCTGTAGTATGGGAGTAAACCACTCTTATCTTTGAATTTGGGGCAAGGTCATCTTCAACCCAGGCACCCAATTTTATAAGTTCTTCTATCGATAGAGTTTCTCCTGCATCATGCATCTGCTCTCCTCTTGCTGTAGGAGTAACAAGATTAAATTTAACAGACTCTATTCCTTCTTTTTCGGCAAGCCTGACAACAGCCTCCATCTGGTGAACATTATTTTTCATGATTGACATAATAAGTTGAGGGCGTAAACCTGCTTTTACTAGATTTCTGGCACCATTAAGCGCAGCATCAAAACAACCCGGAACTCCGCGAACCCATTCATGAGTTTCAGCTTCAGAGCCATCAATGCTTACTGAGACAAATGGATTTTTACACTTTATTATTTTTTCAACTATCTCCGGCGTACATTCCACGCCATTTGTCTCAATAGTTAACCGAAGATCTTGTTCTGCTATGTGGTCAATAATCTTATCAATATCAGGATGAATCAGCGGTTCGCCGCCCGTAAGCTTCACTCCACTCATCCCCAACTCTTTGCCTTGTCTTATAATATCTTTAAACAAGTTAAAATCTAAAGCTGGCCATTTAGCTTCTTTTGTTTGAAATTTAGGTGCTATCCAGCAATGCCTACATTTAAGATTGCAACCTTCTGTTAAATAGAAATAAATTGTATTTAAATAGTGTCCGCATTCGGGTACTTCTATTTTCTTTATATTTTCCTGTTTTTTTACTTCTGTCATAATAATAATACTTTTTAGATTGTTAGGTTCAGGTATGATAACCTTATAATATTTAAAATTTAGTTACTTTTTGGCAATTTTCCTCCAGCCTCAAGAAATGTTCTATAACATGCATCAGGAGAGGGTTTATTTTCGTCACCCGTCAACGTGTATGCTAATGCCGGACAACCTCCTCTGCAATATGCTGTATAGTTGCAATCTCTACAGAACTCAAAACTTTTTAAAGGAATATCTCGTCTATCCCTTAGACGCTTTAATTCGGGATGGTTAATCCATGCTTCCCTCAAACTGTCCTTATTTATTTTTCCAAGTTCTATATGAGGAATCTGTGAACATGGAATCATAGTTCCATCAGCTCTTACAGCCATTTTACTAAAAACCCCGCCACAACTTCTTAAATAACCACATCCAGGGGATTCTTTTATGCCGGACTTAATAGTTTCTTCCATTTCTTTCCAGTGTTTCCCACTGGCAAGAGGACCGGCCTGCGCCCCTATTCTTCCATTATATTTTTTATTCAGTTCTAACAGTTTGGCTATAACATATGAATACTCATCGGCATTTAATTGGGTTTCATCACTATTTTGTTTGCAAAGGCCTAGGTGTGAAGCTGAATTGGTAGAAAACGATGGAAGTCCAACATCTTCCAGGAGAAGCTCCGCAACGGCATCTAAATCTTTGTAGTTTTGCTTATGTATAGTAACTCTGGTAGTAGCAGGAAGTTTATGTTTCAGTAACAGCTTCAAGCCACGCAATGCTTTTTCAAAAGATCCTTTACCTCTATGCACATCATGTGAAGCAGGTCCAGGACCATCTATTGATACCTGAATGCTATTGCATCTTCCTGTTGATTTTATAAAATCCAATATATCATCATTCATTAATGTTCCGTTGCTAAGCATGGAAAATCTCATCCTGTTTGCAACTATTCCATTAATAAGTTCTTTTATATCGTTTCTCGATAGTGGTTCACCGCCCGATAAGCATACGTCTAAAACAGCGCATTCTTTGAGCTCTTCAAAAAACTGTAGCCATTCTTCTGTAGGTAGATCTGTTTCAATATCTCCAGCACTACTGAAATGTGAACAGTATGAACACCTGAGATTACATTTAGTAGTAATATTAAGATCCAGGCTTTTTGGTGTTTTCATTAATTGCATAATATTTTATCCGACTTATTAATTTTGTTCGTAACCGATCAGACCTCTATTTTTTAGATCACTTACAAACTCTTCTATATGCTTTGGTGCATCTTCAGGAACTCCCCCTTCACACTCTTTATCTAATTCATTCAATATTTTCTCTATTGAATGCTTTCCGTCCAGTTTTTTCCAGATGAAAGAACTTACAGGGTCAAGCCCAAATGTTTCATTTGTGTCTGGATCAAATAGAACTGCCCAGTCGTCAAATTCTTCTCTATACACTACCATTGGATTAACTGTTGGAAATTCATTTTTAGCCTGCATTGCTGTGTTCCTTTTGCTTTTGTTATTTATTGTTTTTAAAATTTTGTTCGTTATTTTGTATCCACTCATCAAATAAGTTAAAACTGATACTAGTATCCTGAAGGTGTCTGCCCTTCCTTAAAATATATAAATCTATAAAGTGCTTTGAGTATTTTTTAAACAGATAAAAAAATCTTGGGATATAGTAAAAATACTTTTTAAATGATTTATCACTGATCCCATAAAACATACAGACTGAATAGTCAGAAAACAGTGTATATTTAATGTATTTTAATTTATCAATAAAATTTCTATGTTTAAAGTTACTAACCATCTCAAAACTTTGTGATGAAAGATCACATAGTAGTTTTTTCTCTAGAGAACATTCTATTTCAGACATGTTCCCTTTAAAGACTAAATTCTGCTGGACAATATCATTAATTTTTAAGTTAAATAAATTATTTAAAGACAATAATACACAGTATAGTATTTTCTCCGCTTTCCATTCCTTTGATTTGCTTATTAGAAGCTGCCAGTTAATATTTTCATTTTTAATAACCTGAAAGACATCGAATAAGTGCAAAATTTTCTGCTTAAATTTATCCTCCGCAATATGAACGCATAAATGCAATATTAAATTTTCAACAGACATTTGAGTAGTTTTTTGTCCATATAAAATAGTTTTAGAGGAAGTGCTCCAGATGTTATCCAAATCGATTTTAACACTCTTCAGATAATAACCGGCGTGTGTAAAAAGAGTAAAATGAAGTTCTATGGCAACATTACTTTTTGAATAGAAAGCTGGTAGATGCTTATGGTTATTAATCTGAAAATCATGATCATAGTCCTTTGAACATCTAAACCCAAGTTTCTCTAGTATATATAATGCTTTTTTAACATCATCCGGTTTGACCAGAATATCTATATCTACCATTGGTCGTAAAGCAGAATTTTCATAATATTTTTCAG
>CAZVCD010000030.1:0-20105 GCA_964625675.1 uncultured Victivallales bacterium
CTTCACGTTGCCAACGTGATTGTCGACGGTTCGAATCCGTTCGCTCGCTCCATTTATACTCTTATGGATGATATAATTTACCTGATTTGATTCTCTCTCTGATTTTCTGAATTTCTGTATTCCAGTTTTGTTTAACTTTTCTGCCTTTTTCAAAACGGAAATTACAGACTTTATCTCCTGTAGCAATTGTTTTTGTTCTGCGAAGTCCAGTATCCAATGCTTTGCTTTCTATGAAATCATTTAAACAAACATAAGGAGCCAGTTCTATTGCGTCATACGCTTTAAGATAAAGGCAAACTCCGCAATGTGTGTAATTATATCCAAAATCAAAATTTTCATTTTCTCCCGAAACATATTCCATTATCCAGTTAGCTGGATATTCTCTTTTTTGTGTTTTTTTTGCCCATTTTTTCAACTTTTCTTGATGTTTTTCAGAGAAAATAGCACTACAGGACATTTTGGCTTTTGGCTTTGGATAATGATTCCATACTACTTGGTTCAGATCATAGATCATACGACCAACATCTTCAGCAGTTTTACCATGAGGCTTCATTGCGCGATAATATGAGAGATGCCATGCAGCGATAGGAATAAAATCTACATCAATATTGCTTTCTCCCCCTATATTTGGTAGTTCGACTACCAATATTTTAAATTCACTTGAAGCCTTATCTGTAATATCTTTAGCAAGTTTTTTATTCTTGTATCTTGCTGCTAGGTATTGCCTTGCTCCGTTATTTGTGTCTTCAAATGTTTGAATAAGTTTTTTTTGATTCCAACCGTAAAGGTGGTGGTTTTCGTCTGATTTTTTGTCATCAGTATGTGTGGCCGCTTTCGATGTTCGCCCGATTATTGCTCCAAATATAAAAGTAGGGATAAAGCAAAGTATGGAAACGATTAATGATTTTAGGATTAATCTACCGGCTAGTTTTTCTTGTTTTAGCTTTTTTTTCACTATTAAACTCCATTTAAAGTTGACTTGTAGCTCTTTATCATTTCATCAATTGCTATACTTGTATTGGCATATTTTAAATATGGATCAGAAATGACTTTACCAATTTTTGCATATACAAATCCTTTAAGAATTTTTTCAAATTCATCTGTTTTGTTTGAGGCAACTGTTACAACAAAACGGCTGGAGCTTTCTGAAAAAAGAACTTCAGCATTTGAAAGTTGCTCTGAAACAGGAATCTTAGAAAAATCTATATCAAGCCCGAGGTTTCCTCCCATTGACATTTTAGCGAAGGCCACAGCCAATCCACCTATGCCGGGAGCAATAATCGAGCGAACCAATTCTGTATGTGTAAGTTTATGGATAGCTTGATATACTTTATTTGCTGAGGCTGCATCTACTTTCGGGACATTATTGCCAACATAACCTAACATTGAATAATATTCGCTGCCTCCAAGTTCAGGTTTTGTTGTTCCTACTATGTAAACACTATCTCCTGAGAATTTTGCATCAGGAGTCATGGCTTTAGATACATCACTAATCTTAGCAATTGTACTGAATAATACAGTTGGGGGGATCGATATTTTTTTCCCTCCTCGAGTGCTGTCGTTTTTCATGCTATCTTTGCCGGAAATACACGGTACTTTAAAAGCTTTAGTATAATCATAAAGAGCTTGATTTGCACGAACAAGCTGAGCCAGTTTGTACTCTCCGTCAGGAGTTTTTTCACTTTTTACAGGATCAGGCCAGCAGAAATTATCAAGTCCGGCAATATGGCCAAAATCTGCGCCGGCGGCAATTGTTCTGCGGACAGCCAAATCAATTGAAGCGGCCATCATATGGTATGTGTCAATACTACTGTATCCAGGAAGCAGCGCAGAAGCTAAAACAATGCCTTCTTTGCTGAGAGGTTTTGCCATAAAGACCCCTGCATCATTATAAACATCACGATTTATGCCAATAAAAGGCTTTACAACGCTTAATCCTTTTACTTCATGATCATACTGTCTTGCTTTATATTCGTTTGAACAAATATTCAGACTTGAAAGCAACGTAAGTAAATCTTTTGCTGTATCACGCTCGCTCTGTTCGTTATTTGTCGGTTCTTCCCATTTTGGAGGAGTCCATTTGGCCGTTAGTTTCATTCTTGGGCAACCTTCGTGGAGAAAATCAATATTTAAATATGCAACAGTTTTATCATTATAGAGAAGATGTATTTTTCCAGAATCTGTAAATTCTCCCAATACAGTAGCTTCAACTTCATGTTTTTTGGCAATGCTGATGAATTGATCAATGTTTTCAGGAGGGACAGCAAACGACATTCTTTCCTGTGCTTCTGATATAAGAATTTCCCAAGGTTCCATACCGGCATATTTTAGAGGGGCTTTTCCTAAATCCATCCTGCAGCCACCACATTCTGTGGCCATTTCACCTATGGATGAAGATAAACCTCCGGCACCATTATCTGTTACAAAACGATATAAGCTTAAATCTCTGGCCTCATAAACAAAGTCACCCATGACTTTCTGAGTAATTGGATCACCGATTTGAACAGCCTGTACCGGACTGTCTTTGTGTAATTCTTCACTGGAAAACGTAGCTCCGTGTATTCCGTCTTTACCTATTCTTCCGCCTGTCATAACAATTAGGTCACCAGGTTTAATTTCTTTTTCAAAACCTTTGTTTTTTCCAATGACTTTCGGCAGGGTACCAACGGTTCCACAGAAAACCAGTGGTTTTCCAATATAACGTTTATCAAAGTACTCCCAACCCAGGCCATAAGGAATACCGCTTTGGTTTCCACCGTCTATAACACCTTTATGAACACCATCCCTTATTCTTCTTGGATGCAGAAGTCCTTCAGGAACATCTTTTTCTTCAGTAAACGGTGAACCTAAACAATAGCCCCATACATTAATAAGTAGGTTTGCGCCTAGGCCGGTTCCCATTGGATCGCGGTTTACTCCTACAATGCCGGTCATTGCTCCGCCGTATGGATCAAGTGCGGAGGGGCTGTTGTGAGTTTCGCACTTAAAGACTAGGTCAATTTTATCGTTAAACGCAATAACGCCTGCATTATCATGAAAGACAGAAACAAGCCAGTCAACTTCCTCACCGATTTCCTCGGTGCTTTTTCTGATAAATGATTTAAAACAGGATGTTATTTTAGTAACTTTTCCTTCTTCGTTTTCATAAGAAATTTCGGCATCAAAAATTTTATGCTTACAATGTTCAGACCATGTTTGTGCCAAACATTCCAGTTCTACATCGGTGGGAGCATTCTTTAATCCGACATGCTCTCTGTCTTTTTCTTTATAAAAATAGTTCTGAATTGCTTTCATCTCATCCAGTGAGAGAGCTAAAATTCCTTCTTTGCTGATACGAATCAACTCAGAATCAGAAACATTTAAATTAATTTCATCAACATTTCCGCCGCCAATATCTTTTACGACAGGAATGTTATGAGGAATTCCTCCATCGATAACATCTTTCCTGCTTAATACAGTTACAGACTGAATTAATTCATTAGCGAGTAAATTTAGTCCAATGTTTTCAATATCTGTCATTTTTAGCTTGGGAGCCGTTATAAAATATTCAGTTGAAGCAAAAACTTTTTCGTTTTTTGGGTCTAATTTACGACCGATAATATCGCCAACAGCCAGGAATGCAGTGCGTCCTATATTATCTGTGACACCGGGTAGAAAACCTACTATAATAAGCCAGTCATAGTTGGAAATCGGACTTATTCCGAGTTTTGCACTTTGTATTACCGGATTTTTCAGTTCATCAGCGACTTTTTGCATTTTCGATTTTGTTACGTTAGCGCTAATTGTATAAACTTCCCTTGTTTTTACATTTTGCACAGGAAGTTTTAAAATATCAGTTATTTGTTTTTTTACGGCTTCAGCCTTAGCATCACGCCAATTATCCAATGGAGATAACTCTATCCTGTATATCATATTAAAATCCCGTTATTTTTGAGTATTAAATTTTTGTAGTTATTGGAAATCTCGGTAATTCTGTTTTTAAATGTTTTTTATAATTTTTTCAAGTTATACCTATAATAGAATCCATAATATAGATTTTTGAAGTTTAAGGATACGATATTTTATATATTTATAGAAAAAAAGCCTTTTTATATCACAAATGGATTAAATATATTTTATTATAAGAGAGAGAGGGATGGTGGGATTTTTGATTAAAATATCATTAATTAGATCTTCAGGGGTCGAAGAAAAATCTTTTGGAAATAGATTTTTTAAATATTTGATATATATTGATTTACTCAGGTTTGATATGTCAAAGCGTAACAGAAAGTGATATTTCTTACTTATGAAAAGTTTAAAGAAAAAAGCAACTTTTGAAAACTTAAACTACTTCTTAGGCTATATAGAGTTATTTGTCAAAGAGAATGGTTTTAATGAGGAGTTTCTCAACGATATTTCTTTGGTTGTCGAAGAGCTGCTAGTAAATATTATATCATACGCATTTCCTAATATCCCCGCTGGAGAGATGGAATTATCACTTTCAGTTTTAAATAAAACTGTAAAAATTGAAATAGTGGACGGCGGAATACCTTTCAATATTCTTGAAGCAAAAGCACCTGATACGAACTTACCGTTGGTAGAAAGAGAAATTGGGGGGATGGGAATTCACCTGGTTAAAAATTTAGTGGATAAAATAGAATATGAAAGAAAAGATGAAAAAAACTTTCTAACCCTTTTTAAAGGGTAAATCGAATTTGTAAGAAAGTCGTCGGGAAACTTTAAAATTATCAGAACAGAAACTTCAAAGCCCCAGTTAATTTAAAAATAAAGGATGTTATTATGATTGCAGCAGTAATTATGGCCGGCGGGGCTGGTAAACGGTTTTGGCCCTTGAGTAGACAGAGTAAACCAAAACAGTTTCTTAGAATTACATCTGAAATGTCTATGATACAAATGACGGTGGATCGTCTTTTGGGTGAAATAAAAGTTGAAGATATTTTTGTGGTTACGGCACAATCGCAATGCCATCTTGTAGAAGAACACCTTCCGGATTTACCCAAAGAAAATATTATAGCCGAACCGGAAGGAATGAACACAGCCCCTGCGGTGGCCCTCAGTGCTTTATTCCTAGCTAGAAAATATAAACCTGAAGATAAAATGTTTATATTGGCGGCTGATCACGTGATTTGTAACGTTAAGAAATTTATAGAGTCACTGCAGCCGGCGGAAAAAGCTTCCGACGAAGGCAATCTTGTTACTTTTGGTATAAAACCCGCTTATCCGGCTACAGGTTATGGATATATTGAAGGCGGGGAAACAGTTGGAGATGGAGTTGTTGTCAATAATTTTAAAGAAAAACCTGACATTGAAACAGCTAAATATTTCCTTAAATCCGGTAATTATTATTGGAACAGTGGGATGTTTATGTGGAAGATAGGCACTATACTTGAAGCATATTCTAAATATTTGCCTAAAATCACTGGTTTGTTGTCCGAAATTTCTAAAAAGTGGAAAGAAGAAGATATTACTGCTGATATTTCGGACATTTATTCAAAAATGCCTAAAATACCAATAGATGTCGGTATTATGGAGCAGGCAGAAAAAAGGATTGTTATCCCGGTAGATTATGGTTGGAGTGATATAGGTGGCTGGAAGGCTTTATATGAAATATCTGAAAAAGATAGTGATGGTAATGCAGTAAAGGCAGAGGCTGAGCTGGTCGATGTAAAAAACTGTTATGTGCATTCAGATAGATTTGTTGCATTAATCGGTGTCAATGATTTGATCGTTGTCGATACTGGCGATGTTTTGATGATTTCTGATAAAGACTGTTCTGAACAGGTTAAGGACATTGTAACATCTTTGGAGAAAAATAATTTAACTAAATACTTGTAAAACAAATTGGTTCTAATTGTTAACTATATATGGTTTTTTGATGTGTATACTATAAAAAGTAGTATTATTTTGAAATTTTATATTTAACTGCTATATTTTAATTCAGGTAAAACGAGAAGAGTGTATTTTAAAAGTACAGTCAATAAATAAATAAGTAATAGAAAGGTTGTGTAGCATGGCTATTAAAATCGGTATTAATGGATTTGGAAGAATTGGGCGTTTAGTTTTTAGAGCTTGTTTTGACCACGATGATGTTCAAGTTGTGGGTATTAACGATCTACTTGACGTAGAATATTGTGCATATATGTTGAAATATGATTCAGTTCATGGAAGATTCAATGGTGATGTTGCTGTAGAAGGCGGACACCTTGTTGTTAATGGAAAAACTGTACGTGTCACTGCTGAAAGAAATCCAGCGGATTTAAAGTGGGGCGAAATTGGTGCTGATTATATTGTTGAATCAACTGGGCTTTTCCTTACAAAAGAAACAGCAGAAAGCCATCTTAAAGCTGGAGCTAAAAAAGTAGTACTCTCTGCTCCGTCAAAAGATGATACTCCAATGGTTGTAATGGGCGTTAACCAGAATACGGTAACACCTGATATGAAGATTGTTTCAAATGCTTCATGTACAACAAACTGCTTGGCTCCTATTGCTAAAGTTATGAATGATAATTTTGGTATTGTTGAAGGTTTGATGACTACTATCCATGCTGCAACAGCAACACAAAAAACTGTTGACGGTCCATCAATGAAAGACTGGAGAGGTGGACGTTCTGCTCTTAATAATATTATTCCATCTTCAACTGGTGCAGCAAAAGCTGTTGGTAAAGTTATTCCTGAATTAAACGGTAAACTTACAGGTATGGCTTTCCGCGTACCTACAGTAGATGTGTCTGTAGTAGATTTAACCTGCCGTCTTGAAAAAGCTGCTTCATACGATGAAATCAAAGCTGCGATGAAAGCCGCTTCTGAAGGCGAATTAAAAGGTGTACTTGCTTATACTGAAGATGATGTTGTTTCTCAAGATTTTGTCGGCGAAGTTCATACTTCAAATTTTGATGCCAAAGCTGGTATTGCATTAAACGACAATTTTGTAAAATTAGTTGCATGGTATGATAACGAGTGGGGCTATTCAAATAAAGTTGTAGATCTTATTCGTCATATTGCTTCATTATAAAGTATACAGTTTATTTATTGCTGCGATAATGCAGGATTAAAAATAAAAAAATCCGGAAAGTCAGGTTTTTAGCCGGACTTTCCTTTTTTTTTATTAAAGAGATATTGGATTTTGGTATGTAGACTAAAATTTGACCTAAAAAAATATAGATAGCAACTTTAAAAATACTTTCGGTATAATATTAGGAATTAAATTATGGATAAGAAGACTGTAAGAGATGTGGATTTAAAAGATAAAAGAGTTGTAATGCGTGTAGACTTTAACGTTCCAATAAAGGAAGGTAAAGTCGCAGATGATACAAGAATTGCAAAAGCTCTTCCTACAATTAAATATATTTTAGAGAATGGTGCTTCATTAGTTTTATTGAGTCATTTAGGGCGTCCTAAAGGCGAATTTAATATGGAATATAGCCTTAGACCTGCAGTTGAACGTTTGGAAAAACTTCTTGGAAAGAAGGTTAAGATGGCTTCGGACTGCATTGGGAAAGAAGTTGTAAGAGAAGCAATGGCTCTTAATCCAGGCGAAATCATGGTTTGTGAAAATACTCGTTTTTATCAGCAGGAAGACATGAAATGCAAAACGGATGAAGACACTCAGAAGCAGGAAGCTTTTGCAAGAGAACTTGCCAAGCTTGGAAATGTCTACGTAAATGATGCGTTTGGGACTGCACACAGAGCTCATGCTTCAACTGCTATTATCTGTAAGTTTATTTCACCGTGTGTTGCTGGTTTTCTGTTGGAAAAGGAAATTGAATATCTTGGACAGACTGTTGAAAAACCCGAACACCCCTTTATTGCGATTATTGGTGGGGCCAAGGTTTCAGGAAAACTTGAAGTGCTTCGTCACTTAATGGCAAAAGTTGATTCAATTCTCATAGGTGGGGGTATGGCCTATACTTTTTTAAAAGCTCAGGGACATGAAATTGGTTCTTCCCTTTGTGAAGAGGATTTAATTGATACAGCTAAAGAAACACTAAAACTTGCAAAAGACAGAGGTGTAAAATTTTTGCTCCCAAGTGATAACCTCGCAGCTGATAAATTTGATAATGATGCTGATATTAAAACTGTAGGAAAAGATATTCCGGCAGATAGAATGGCACTTGATATTGGCCCTGAAACTGTTGCAGCCTATACAGCAGAAATTGCAAAAGCAAAAACTATTGTTTGGAATGGGCCGATGGGATGTTTTGAAATGTCTAATTTTGCTAACGGTACAATGGCTGTTTGTCATGCTGTAGCTGACAGTGATGCTATTAGTATAATTGGTGGTGGAGATTCTGTTGCAGCTGTAAATCAAAGCGGCCTTGCAGATAAGATGAGTCATGTTTCTACAGGAGGTGGTGCTTCTCTGGAATATTTGGAAGGAAAAGTCCTTCCCGGCGTAGCAGCTTTGGATGTGAAATAAAAAAGAAGCTAACCTCGTATAATATAAAAAGCTAACCTTTATCGGGTTAGCTTTTTTTTGTTACATGAAGATCAACTACTTACTTCTTATTGTTTACAGGTTGGGATTTATATTTTTTTATCCTCGCCCATCCGTTAAGAATTGATAGTAGCAGAAAGACGAACATGATAAAACCACAAATAGCAATAGATTCCCATAATCCCAAATGTACTATAAAAATTGGAGATAATGCTGTTATCAGTCCTCCACCAAGAAAAGGCTCATAGACCATCTGTTTGAGGCCAAATGCTTCTGCTGTACCTGTTTTATATTGTGGGTCTACAAGACGTAGCAGCAGGAGACCTACAGCGGTAACACCTGATTGCATGCCAAACTCTGTTATACCTCTTTCAAAAAAATACTCAGGGAACATTCTGGGGGCTACAATTAAAACCATGAATGTTAACCAGATCATGCCGGCAAGCATTAAAATTGCAAAAGGCCAGAAATTTGCAAGGAACAGGTCAAGTCTTAGTGACGCAATAGCTGTTGCGACTAAAACGTCTAGAGCAAATCCCATAATTCGGTCAAAAGTATGTTTGTCCAGATATTTTGCGGCATTGATTTTCGTGCAGACCCACTGCACAATTAAGCCTCCGATCATAGCTAATGGAAACAGCGGGAAACTTGACATTACGGGGTGGATCCATTTGACCCCAGCCTGCATCGCCATGCCGAGAAGTATTGAAACACCAATAATAGTGAAATGGAAAGTTAGAGGTTCAATTGATTCTGAGGCGACTGTTGCGGTAGCGATTGGATATCTTTTTTCTTGTGGAATTAAACCGGTTTTTTTATAGTGTGGTATGCCTTTTTGTTGATTTAGATGAGCACAGTTGCCATTACGGATAGCAATATTAATTAGAACAATACCCATAACTACTGCAAATATTATACCGACAGTAGCAGACATTTGGCTTAAAGCTCCTCCGGCGGGAAATCCCAATTTATCAAAAACTTCAAACATTCCGGCCGCTGTCCCGTGACCACCTGAAAAACCTATTTCTAGGATACAACCGAAAATGGCAGGTACGTTGAACAATGGGATAAGTATTAGGGCTACCACGAGAAAGGCGATAAAGTATTGTCCAATACCCATAACAACCCCAAAGCATAACATAGGACCACCTTCTCGCCAGATAGTTTTTCCGGTGGGTAATGATATACCGAGAAATAGTGTTGCAAAAACTACACTTATCAATATTCCTGGCATGTCACTCCAGTTGGTCACTACCCATTGAGGAATAACATTAAATATATATGGCCCCAGAAAAAGGCCAATAAAACCGGCAATTATTGAGGATGGCAAAAATAAATTTTGCAAAATTTTAATTTTTGCCCTTAGTATTGTACCAATTAGTAAAAAAAGGCTGATGAGGCAGATGCTGTAAAAATATCCAGGTAATCCTTGCATAAATAATCCTTTCGTAAGTAATAAGCTCTATCAAGAACACATAAAAAAATGAATTTGGGATATAAATTTTTAGAATAGACAGTTCTAAAGGCAAACTGTTTCACAGAACAGAACATATAATATATATAACTTTTTATTGCTATAGTCAAAGTATACTAATTAAAATATATATGATTAGTCATGAAAATAGAGACTTTTTGGGTTTTTATATCTTTTTGCATCGTTTTTTTCATGAAGTAGTGTATATTCAAATTCTGATTGGCTAAAATTATTAAAAATAATATTATGGAGAAATGTGATGTCTAAAAGAACTCTTTTTATAGCCGGTAACTGGAAAATGAATAAAACAGCAACTGAAGCTGCTGAAATTCTAACTGAACTTAAAGTAAAAGTTGTCGGATTTGATGGCAAAATCAATATAGCCATTTGCCCTACTTTTACGGCATTGGACCGTGCGGTAAAGACTGTTGCTGGAACAAATATAGAAATTGGATCTCAAGATATTTCCGTACATGAATCTGGTGCCTATACCGGTGAAATTTCAGCTTCAATGTTGTTGGATTTAGGCGTAAAATACGTTATAATTGGACACAGTGAGCGTCGTCAATATCACGGAGAAACTGATGAGTTGGTTAGTAAAAAAGCTAAAGTTGCATTTGATGCCGGTCTGCTTCCAATAGTCTGTATTGGTGAAACATTGGAAGAACGAGAAACAGATAAAATGCCTGAAGTGATTACAACCCAGATAAAAGGCAGTTTGGCCGGGTTAACCGCTGACGAAATAGTAAAAACCACTATTGCTTATGAACCTATTTGGGCTATAGGTACAGGAAAAACCGCCTCTCCAGCACAAGCGCAGGAAGTACATGCTTTAATTAGAAAGCTCTTATCTGATGCTTATGGTGTTGATGTAGCAGAAAAGGTAATCATTCAGTATGGCGGCTCTGTAAAACCTGATAATTCTGCAGAATTAATGGGGCAGACTGATATTGATGGTGCACTGGTTGGAGGAGCTAGCCTGGAAGCAGATGTTTTTGCAGGATTAATAGCAAACGCGTTATAATTTAAATTGTATTTGAGATTAAAGGTTTTTTATGAATATTTTAATAACACTTTTAACTGTTTTAGATGTACTTATTGCTTTGTTGATTATTGCTTTGGTTCTTGTACAGCAGTCTAAAAGTGGAGGCGGCTTAGGTACTACATTTGGCGGAGGCGGTTCTGATTCACTTTTTGGTGCTCATGCAAGTACTCATTTGAGTCGGTTAACAGTTATTTTTGCTTCTTTATTTCTAGCAATTACTTTATCATTGGCTGTAATCACAGCGCATAGACCGAAAAATCAAAGTCTTGCGGAAATAAATTCAATTTTAACTAGTGCACCTGCAGCAAAAGAACAGCCTGTGGCAAAACAACTTGATGCTAAAAAAGAAGCTGCATCTTCTATAAAAACAGAAAAGCAACAACCGAATGTAAGTAGTAAAGAAGCAGCAAGTGTCAGTAACGATACAGATAAATCTGCAAAATAGGCAGGTTTGTTTATTTTTTTTAACATAAAAAGTATACTTGTATGCCTTGAATTTTTAATTTTCAGTAATACTTTAATTGCTTTTGCAATGATTTAGTATGTTGAAATTGGATAATTAAAATGTACAGGGATTTGCTTTTTAAGTTGTTAATAGACAACAATGTTATATTAGAAGTTAAAGCAAAAAGACAAAAACAAGGTTTACCTTGTTAAAATTTACATATCGAGAGGGAAGTACAATGGCACATAAGAAGGGTCAATCTAGCAGTAGAAACGGTAGGGATAGTAATCCTAAGTTTTTGGGAGTTAAAATGTATGGTGGTCAGGCTATCAAAGCTGGCGGAATTATTATTCGTCAACGTGGCACGAAATTTCACCCTGGCAGAAATGTAGGTTGTGGACGTGACTTTACTCTTTTTGCTTTAAAAGATGGCGTTGTAAAGTTTAATAAAGCACAACGTAAAGTTAGTGTTGAAGTAGCTGTATAACTAAAAAATTTAACAGCTGTTTTTTTTAAACACTGCATGTCATAATTATTAGTATTTATATTAATTAAGGCCCGGATTTTCTGGGCTTTTTTTGTTAGTGTATAATATCTTACTTAATAAAGTATATGATTTCAATTTGGTAGTTGAGGTTTTTTAATGTTTGTTGATAAAGTTAAAATTAATGTTAGAGGCGGAGATGGCGGCAATGGCTGTGCCAGTTTTCGACGTGAAAAGTTTATCCCCAAGGGAGGACCAAGCGGCGGAGATGGCGGCAATGGCGGCAATGTAATATTAATAGCGGATACCGGTCACCAAAGTTTAGTTGATTTTTATTACAAACGACATTATCAGGGTAAAAATGGAGAGAATGGTAGGAGTAGGGACCAGTACGGCAAAAATGGTAAGGATGTTGAGTTGCGTGTTCCTGTTGGAACCATTGTTAAAGATATTGATGATGATGTAAAAATTCTTTTTGATTTGGACAAACCCGGTGTGCGTTTTACCATAGCGAAAGGCGGAGCTGGTGGACGGGGTAATATTCACTTTGCGAGCAGTACAAACCGGATTCCAAGAGACTGGGAGCCAGGTACACCCGGTGAAATAAAAAATTTAGAACTGGAGCTTAAAACTATTGCTGATATAGGACTAGTTGGTTATCCAAATGCAGGCAAATCAACATTGCTTGGAGCGCTGTCTGCAGCACGGCCTAAGGTTGGGGCTTATCCTTTTACTACACTAAGGCCGATTGTAGGTACAGTTGAGTTTCCTGACTATTATAGAATATCTATTGCAGATATACCTGGTTTAATTGATGGTGCTCATGAGAATGTTGGACTTGGTCATGATTTTTTAAGGCATATTGAAAGAACAAAAATATTAGTATATGTTCTGGATATGGCTGCTTTTGATGGAAGAGACCCGTATGATGATTATATTTCCCTAAAAAAGGAACTGGACTTATATCTTGAAGGTTTGTCTTCCAGGCCGGCGATTATTGCCGCTAATAAAATGGATTTGCCCGAAGCCATGAAGCACTTAAATGAATTCAAAGAGAAAGTTTATGATATTCAAATCATTCCTATCAGTGCTTCAAACTCTGATAACTTAGACGAGATATTAAGAGTTTTAAGAATAAAAGTAGAGAAAACTAGGATAGAGGCGTAGCTGGTATAGTAACGTTGGATTTAAAATTTCTAATTTAAGTGTATAGGAATTTGCTTTTTAAATTGCTCATAGCCAACAAGATTAAACAACGTGACAAAATAAAAAGACAAAAACAAGTTTAACTTGAATACTTCAATTAAAGATCTTTGATTTTACATCAATTGTTTTGCTTTATAATGTCATTTATGCTTTTTTTTAAGAAAAGATTTTTTCCGGGTATCATTTTCTTTTTATTAATACCGGTTCCCTTAATCCACATCCCATCTTTATCTAATACTACAGTATATAGCCCGTTAGTGCCGTTTAAATAAGAGTTATGCTTTTTCTCAATCCCAGACAGGCCAACCCATGTATCGTTAATATACTGAGCAATACCAATATATATTTTTACCTTAGAAATATTGATTTTAGTTCTTTTTAATGTAGGAATTATAATTAATTCAGGTGTAGTAGATAGTAATGTCTGAATAGATTTTAGTTCTTTCGGATTTAGATTTCTTTTAATTATGATTTTATTATCAAGATGAGATTCTGTGGTTTTTTCTATGGTGGGAAATATCTCATTTATTTTTTGAACAAGGAGCTTTTTTCGCTTATTAGAGATAATGTTTTTTTTAAGATATAGATCATAATATCTCATGTTCCAGGCAAGTTTTTCTCCATTTTTGTCAAAAATAGTTCCTCTACGGGCAGGTATTATTCCTTCTCTGAATGACAAGCTGTTACTATTTTTAATATATTTATGGCGTGAATATACAGTGAAATAAAAAAGAAATATTAAAATAAGTAGAAGCCATAAAATAAAAATAACGAAAATTGATTTAATTCGTTTTTTTATAATTTTCATTTAATGCTGAACAACTCTTTTAATATGTGCCTTTGTAGTAACAACAATGTTGGCCAATAGGTTTTTAGATGAATCCGTTCTTATGCATTTTGTATCTAAATTTGGCTGAATATCGTTTCCTTTAAGAAAGTTTGTAGTGTTTGCCCGCAAGAATATTTCAGGATTATTTTTTGCAAAGTCAGCCCATTTTTTTTGTTGAGGCTGCATCAGATCAGATTTAATATTTTGACTTATATTGATCCATGTTTGTTTTTCTTTATTTATTCTGTTTTTTGTATCAAGAAAATTCGAGAATATTTTTCCACTACTAATAGTGAGTATAGAAAAAAGACATATTACTGCAGCAAGGAGCAGTTGTTTTT
Source organism: uncultured Victivallales bacterium (assembly GCA_964625675.1). Classification (GTDB taxonomy): domain Bacteria; phylum Verrucomicrobiota; class Lentisphaeria; order Victivallales; family GWF2-38-69. Next base: position 14,259 of record CAZVCD010000030.1, read on the forward strand.
TATTACTTATTAATAAATTTGTCATTGTCCTATATCCTATGCCTTTACGAAAACTTTTAGTAAACGTTGATTTTCTAACACTTATTAATGTGATTTAATTCGTGGATTGTAGTTTCGAGTAAATTTTCCAAAGAAGTCATTCTTTTATTTAACGCGCTACGATTTTCCGGCCAATTTATACTTTTGAGCTTTTTTAACTCAATATTTGTCCTGTGGATGTATGACTCTAAATGTTCTTTTGTGCTCATTGTTCATCCCCCATAGCTAATTTGTTCATTTAATAAATCTGCTGACATTTCTCTCTCACCTTTTTCCCTAAAGTGTTTGTTCATTTTATCTAGCTCTTTATTCCAGCGTTCAGGATTCCATATTTCCACGCCAATTTCACATCCAACAACAATTACATCTTTTCCAGGATGGATATCTGCGTATTCTCTATAAGGGGCAGGTATTGTTATTCGCCCCTGTGCTGTAATTTTTTCCGAACGGGATAATGCCCCGAAACGGCGTATTATTCGTCTGAAAACAACACTGGATGATGCTTTTTCTGCCGGATTTGGTTCACTCTTTCTCATTAGGATGTATGTTTTTTCTGGATAGACAGCAAGGGCTCCTTCAGGAAGACAATGTAAAACAACTTCATAGCCATTGTTTTCATTGAAGTCCTTAATTACTCTAGGGCTGAACTTGATTCGCCCATTTGCGTCTATTAACGCTCGATCATGTCCACAAAAAGAAAGCATATGCATCCTCACGGTATGGTTTTCCAATATGATCCATTATAGTCCATTTGTTTCCAAAAATCAATAGTATATTGTACTATTCGTGCTAAAATAGATGTGTTTTGTGAAGATGATGGAATATGTAAAAAGAGATTAAAGCTAGTATTAAATATTAACTTGAGAGTATCGTGCTTGCAAAAAAGTAAATGTTTTTAAGCTTTTGACTTTGCTGTAATTATGGCTTTTTACTGGTCAAAATTTCAAATTTAACAATCAATAGGTTAAAAAAACTTAATACAATGTTTTATTTATTCTCTAAATTCTGGGTGACGTTTAAGGTATTCTTTAAAGTCGTTTGTATTTCTCCTGTCAATGTCCAGCCAGCGACGATGCTCCCAAAGCCATTGTTCAGGGCATTCAGCAACTATTTTTTCAAATTCGTCATTAACCTGCTGCATAAGAGCCTGGATATCCTTTTCTTTATCATTGCTAGGAGTGATAAAGAATGGACCTCTTATTAGTAATTCGTAGTGAAATTTATTGTCTAGCCTTCTTGAAACAATTAGCAGAAGCGGTGCTCCTGTTCTTAGATGAAGCAATGCTGGTGAACCATGTGTTCTTGCTGGATGTGAGAAAAACATAGTATCAATGCCTTCTCCCGCGTGCTGGTCTATTAATATACCAAGAGCTTTTTTTGTTTTTAAGCTTAATAATAATTTTTTTAAAGCTCCATTTTTTGGGTAACTTGTCCCTCCAAATGCATTTCTTTTTTCAAAAATATATTCATTTAATCTAGGGTTGTCCATATTGCGCCCAACGCTGTCCAGTGGACGAAAAAAAAGAGAAACACTTAATCCGCTAACTTCCCAATTTCCATAGTGAGCGCTGGCACAGATGGTACCGTTTGGATTTTTTAAAGCTTCCCTAGCTTCTTCAGAAATAGTAAAAGTTATGTGGTCTTTTGCTGATTCTGGGGTTAGCAGTCGGTCAAGTTTTACAAATTCAATTGCAACTTTTCCAAGATGAATAAAATTGGCCAAAGCAATTTTTTTTGCTTTTTTATAGTCTGATGTAATTCCAGCATGGATAATATGGTTTATTGTGCGCACTCGGTGTTTTGTATCTATATGAAATAATATTCTAGAAATTGCACCTGAAAAGCAATAGGCTACTGATAATGGAACAAATCTCACCAAAAATATTCCTAGTCTGGCACTATAATATTCTAAATTAATAATAAAAAAACTTTTCTTCTTTCTAACCATAATTGTTTCTTTCTTGTTAAGTCTTGATAGCAAAAAAACTTATTATTATAGTTAGTTGGATCAGGGAGTAAATTTTTTGTAGAGTTGGGAAAATTCAGAAAAAGATTTTTTATATCTCAGCAGGTCTTCTGGTTGTAAAGTTTTAATTATTCTTTCCCTTTGCCTGCGTATGGCAGGTTCAGCCATTTCAATTAGTTCATTGGTACTATGACATATGTTTAATTCACTGTTCGCAAATATTTCATCGGTGGTTCTAAACTGTGAAGAAATTTCGCTGCCAATGAAATTGCTTAATTGTTTTTCTTCCTGAAAAAGTATCATTTCATGAGTAACCAGGGCATATGCAGCCTGAATAGTATCTTTCAATAGCAAGAGATATTGGATAATAGGGTCTATCGCATTATCGAATGATGCTGTGGGGATAGATTTTTTTGCCTGGATAGCAGTTTCCAATAATTTTAATATATACTTATAAATGCGGCTTCGTTGCTCATCTGAGTGTGAAAATAAATTATCTATGAACAGACTTATTGCCTGATCATATGCGGCGTCATGCCTCGCAGTGAGAGCAGGAGCATTCATTCCTGTCAGATGATTCTGTTTTTTACCAGTATTAATTTTCTCTTTTTTTTTAATTAATGGAAGCATATTCTATAATTTAAATTTTTAATTTATTTATTTTTCGAATTTAGGGTGACGTTTAAGGTATTCTTTAAAGTCGCCTGTTTCTCTTCTGTCAATATCAAGCCAGCGACGATGTTCCCACAACCATTGTTCAGGGCACTCGGCTACAATTTTTTCAAATTCATCATTAATTTGTTGTGTTATAGCCTGAATGTCTTTTTCTTTATCTCCGCTTGGAGTGACAGAGAATGGGCCGCGTACTAACATTTCAAAATGGAATTTGTTGTCCAGTCTTCTGGAAACTATCAATACGATTGGTGCTCCTGTTTTTAGGTGTAGCTGTGCTGGGGAACCATGTGTTCTTACTGGGTGTGAAAAAAACATAGTGTCAATGCCTTCTCCCGCGTGCTGGTCTATTAATATACCAAGAGCCCTTTTCGCTTTCAAACTTTGTAACATTTTTTTAACAGCTCCATCTTTTGAAAAGCCTTTTCCCCCGTATGCATTTCTTTTTTCAAAAATATACTTACTCAACTTAGGGTTGTCTAGATCACGACCAATGCTGTCTAGTGGGCGGAAAAATAGAGAAATACTCAGTCCATGAACTTCCCAGTTTCCATAGTGAGCACTTGCAACGATAGTGCCGTTTGGATGATTTAAAGCTTCCTTGGCTTCTTTAGAAATAGTAAAGGTTACATGGTCTTTTACTGTTTGAGGAGTTAACAACTGATCAATTTTTACAATCTCAACTGCAACTTTGCCTAGATGAATAAAATTAGCCAATGCTATTTTTCTCGCTTGTTTATAATCGGATGCTATTCCTGAATGCATAATATGGTTTATCGTGCGTTTTCTGTGTTTTGCATCTATAAGAAATACAATCCTAGCAATTATTCTTACAGTGCAGTAGGCTATGGGTAAAGGTACAAGCTTCCCCCAAAATATTCCCAATCTAGCACCATAATATTCTATATTAATAGCAAAAAAACTTTTCTTTTTTTTAGGCATAGTTGTTACTTTCTATATAATTTCTTAATATTAAAAATAGTCTACAGATGTGTTAGAGGAGGTTGTCCCAAAGGATATACATTAAATCCAATCGTATACAATGTCTGATGATCAAGGATATTTCTTCCATCAAAAATAAATGCTGGTTTTTTCATAGATTCGAATATCTTTTTATAATCATAATCTTTAAACTCATTCCATTCAGTCATAATTAATATTGCATGGGCGTTTTTTGCAGTAGAGTAAGGATCATTACAATACTCTATATCTGCATTGTTCAGTTGTGCAAGGTCAATTTTTGCGTTTCTAAGAGCTTTGGGATCATAAATCGACAGTTTTGCATGCTCTTCTGCAAGAAGTTCAGACACATAAATAGCCGGAGATTCACGAGTGTCCCCTGTGTAGGCTTTAAATGCAAAACCAAAAAGAGCGATTTTCTTATCGGCTAAAGTATTAAACATGTTCTTAATAATTTTATGGGTAAACCGTTTTTTCTGGTATTCATTCATTAAAACTACCTGTTCCCAGTATCTGCCAACTTCAGGAAGATTATAGTATTCGCACAGGTATACAAGGTTTAGAATATCTTTTTTAAAGCATGATCCGCCAAATCCGACACTGGCATTTAAAAATTTTGAACCAATTCTAGAATCCATACTCACGCCCTTGGATACTTCTTTTATATTTGCGTCAGTTTTTTCACAGAGGGCGGAAATACTATTTATTGAAGAAATTCTTTGAGCGAGCATTGCATTAGCTACTAGTTTAGTTAATTCGCTACTCCATACACTTGTTGTAACGATTTTTTCTCGAGGAATCCAGTGAGCGTAAATATCTACGATATTTTGAAGAGCTTTTTGTCCCTCCGGTGTTTCCATAGCGCCGATTAATATTCTATCTGGATTTTCCAAATCTTTGATGGCTGTTCCCTCTGCAAGGAATTCTGGGTTTGAAAGTATTTCAAATTTAAGACCTTTTTTATTTGAATGTAGTATCCGACTCATAGCTTCAGCGGTTCTTACTGGGAGAGTGCTTTTTTCTATTACAATTTTATTACTTTCAGCCTGTTCAACTATATTTCTGGCTGTTAATTCCCAATACTGAAGGTCTGACGCTTTACCGGCGCCTTCTCCAAAAGTCTTTGTTGGAGTATTCACGCTGACAAATATAATGCCGGCTTCCTTGATAGCAGAATTTATATCTGTAGTAAAAAAGAGATTTATACCTCTTGTGCGTTTAACAACTTCCAGTAGGCCAGGTTCAAAGATTGGAAGTTCGTCAGATTCCCATTCCCTAATTCTTTGTTTATTTATGTCTGCTAATATGATCTTATAGTCTGGACACTTATCTGCAATGACAGCCATTGTCGGTCCGCCTACATAACCCGCGCCAATACACAAAATAGTTTTATTTACTTCTATCATTATTATCTTTCCATGAAAATTACTCGTTCCAGTAAAAAATTTTAAATTATTCTACCTAGTATAATATGAAGCTATTTTTCTATGCTTCAATATTTGACTACATTTTTTTCCTGTTTATCTTTTGCCTGCTATATTCTTATTTATTTTGCCATTAATTCTTTTTCAGCGTCAAAGTATTTCTCCTCAAACTCATCAGTGTTTATTTTAGGAATCAAATAAATTAATGTATAAACTATGAATATGGTGAAAGCCAATGGTGCTGTCCATGGACAGTTAATACTTTTAAGGCTTGGCGCTATTGCTCCGGAAACAGCATTTGCTCCAAAGATGAAAAACCAGCAAACTAGTGAAATGAAAAAATAAATCCATTTAACCTTATCTGTATTAATATAAATGGATGCAAAAATGAAAATCCCCATAAATGGTCCGATCATACAGTAAGTGTTCATTTCGGTTCTTCCGCTAAAAAGAAGGATGCAAGTTGTAGCCAAGGCTATTATTATTATTGAGCCTATAACCTGTTTATTTCTAAAAAACAGCAGGCAGCTGATATATGTTAGGATACCTGCTATAAAAGTAATAATATATATCCATATTTGACTGATATTTACACCAAAAAGTTTTAACATTCCAAAGAAATCTGCCCAAGGAGTGTCGAATCCGAAATCCCTTGCGGCAACCAATACTGTTAGTGTATTTTTATATTGTTCAAGTACATAGCTTGGGTGTTGGCAAAGAAAAGGAAATAAAAACAGTATAGCAATACCGATAAGGTATTGGCAAGAATCATGTTGTTTCTTTTTG